>JAGNNB010000088.1 GCA_017990865.1 Lysobacteraceae bacterium | reverse complement strand
GTGTAGATGCGCGTCGAGCCGGGCACGCCGTCTCTGCCGAGCGTCAAAATCAACACGTCCGGCGTGGGCATGGTGGCGGAAGCGATATCGGACTCGAAGCCGCCTGTCACGGGCGCGGGCGTGCCATCGAGCGAATTCACGCCCTCGGCCCGATGCGTCGCGCCGCTCGCGTCCACGACTTCCACCTTGGTCGACCATCGTCCGCGCTCGGGCTGATCGAACGTGATCGTCACGCGCTTGGGCCGCGCCTCCGGCGGCATCGGCAATTTCGAGACATCGACCGCCCACGCCCCGATCAATGCGGAACGTTCGGCGGAACGTTCGGGCGACTCGGCGTTCGCGGCGAAGACGAATACCAGCGAAAGAGACAGCAGGATCGACAGCAATGTTTTCATGGGCACTCCATCAAAACGGAATTCGCAAGATCGCATCGCGCATCTCGCTCCCGGCGATTATCGGACAATCGCGTTCGATTCGAAATTGTGGCACGCAGAACGTTTAACGAATGTGAAATCGTCGTTTCGTTTGATCCACATGCGCAATTAACCTTTTGTGGCTTACGATCCCGCACCTTCGCATTCGACGACACCATCGTACCGGCGTTTCCACGTCCAATTCGGCGTCTCGCGATCGCCGACCGCATAGACATAATCGTAGGGTGGCGGTGAGCGCAGCGAACCCCACCATTCGAGCACGCTGGAAACTGTGCTCAACGTTTTGCCTAATCGATACAACCTGCCACCGCCACCTTGCCGTCCGCGACATAAGCCGTGCAATTCGGCGCTTTGATCTGCGTCCGCAGAGCGGAACAACGACCTACGATAGCCGAATCTGGTTTCGGAATAAGCCACACCCTTTCGCTGACCGGCGCATCGGGCAGCGACTCCTCGGGTCGCGAAGATATCGTCCGGTATGCCTCCGGTGGAATTTCGCAAATCCCCTCGCACTCACGGCTGTCCGAGCACGCTTTTCCCGCATCGGCCGCAGGCCATGCGCATACGCGGACGAACATGCTGTAGGCGAGCCATTCCCCGCCTTTCGCACGGCACTCGCTCTCCGAGGTCGGGGTCGTGGCGCAACCCGACAAAGTCGTCAACCCAAGGATAGAAGCGAAGAGGAAGAGGCGTGCGCCCATAAGACCGAACTTGTGGAGGAGTAAGGCATGTTAGCGCCGTAGGGCGGGTGCCAATCCGCCTTCCGCGGTTCGCGAATCGCGATTCGCGAACATTCGCAAACGAATTGTCTTTCGTAACATTTACCGCAGCTTGCGGTGCATCACTTCGGCTTGGCGGCTTGAGAACCGTAGCCCGGTTAAGCGTAGCGCACCCGGGGCGTTTATACCCGGGTGCGGCCTTCGGCCTTACCCAGGCTGCTTGCTCTCTAACCCGCCATAGGAGTCACCATCGAACGCGGCGTCAACCAGCGCAGCAAGCGATTCGCGACATCCACATGATTCAGCAAATCCAGATGATTCATTCCGTAGCCGACCCACTGTCGGTTTTTGGCGAATCCGATGACACGATCAGGATCGACATGATGTCCGAGTGCGCTGGCGACGGGCACAAGACCATCGCCGATCCAGCGGTCCTTAAGATCGCCACGTCGACGGCCCGTGGTCGCGGCGATGGCAAAGCAGCGCACGCCCTCGGGTAATCGCACCGTACGATGACGCCCGCGTGTCGAGAGCGTCTGCCCGTGGCGCAAGTCTGTAATGCCTGCGCTACGGAGTTTGCCGACGCGTGCGAGCGGCGCCGCGAAAGGCGTCGCACCCAGGATCAGATCGATCCAACGACCGCCACGCTCGAGCGGCGCGCCCTGGTGCGGCGAGCCCATGCAGACGAGGTTACGCAGCGACGCGATCCAAGAATGATTGACATCGGTGGCGTAATGGCAAGCACTGCGCGCGAGCAGTCCACCCATGCTGTGTCCGATGATCGTGATCTCGTCCACCGGCGCCGGCCATTGCGATCGCAAGGTTTCCAGTAACTCGGCGAAATGCCGGCCATTCTCCGCGATGGATCGCCCGGTGTTGTAGTGCAGGTACAGCGGCGTGTAGTCGAGCGCATCGGCAAGCATCGCGCCGTGATCGTGCCCGTCGCGCATCCATTGCAGATCGTTCATGCACAAACCGTGCACGAGGACCAGGAGTTTGGAGCCGGCATCGGGAATCGCATTGGATAGCGCATCTTTACGCAGCGTCAGCGGCTCGCCTGCATGATGTAGGCGCATGGGGATCGCAAGCGGATTACCGGTGGTGGCCAGATGATCGCCCAGCACGCCATTGAGTGCCGCGATCACGGCTTCGCGCTCGACCGACGTGCGTTCGTACTCGCCACTGCTCCGCCCGAGTACCGCATTCAATCCGGCGCCGGTGATGCCCGTCGCGCCGCGAATACCGCGATACACCAGCCCCGCGATACCGGTGGTCCGTTCCGACGCTGCGCTGCGCAACCCCAACCCAGGGCGCGCGATCGCGGCGTGCATCGCCTCCACCAGATTGGTGGTGCCCGCCGTCGCATCGACACCGAGCCGCGCGAGACCGTGCAGGTCGGACAAACGGAGGGCGCGGAGGTCGATCATATGATTCGGATTCCAGTGAATAAAGAGCAGATTCCTAGGGCGGGCTCTAGCCCGCCTTAAGGGATGATGGCAGCAACCATCGCAACTCGACCCACATGATCAAAGTCGAGATCAGCATAGCTCCTAGCCCGGCTAAGCGCGCATCCGGGATAAACGCAAGCGTAAATGCACCCGCTTCGATTCAAGATCAAGAACCCCGTGTGCGGCCTGTGGCCTTACGCGGGCTACTCGCTATAGATCATCCACTTCAGGTTTGACGAATACGTAACCGGTCACGCCGGCCTCTGACCCAGTGTCGGTCTTGGCATCCTTGTTCGCTCGATCAAGCGACACTTCTTCCAGTTTGGAAACGAACGCGTTCGCGTTAGCGAAGTTCGACGCCCGGATAATGCGGTGCGCACCCGGCTCGAATTCGAGCGAGAGACAGAGACTCGTGTTCTTCATACAAAGTTGATGCTGCCCGGCAGACAATTTGACCGAGGTGTAGCTCTTCGTCTTGAGCTTCGCGAGCCGCTTGCCGTCGATCGAGAAGGTATGGCCGACCATCCCTCCCAGCGAACCGCTAACGCGATAAAGCGTCAGCTTTGCCCCGTCGTCTCCAGAGGCCGCGGGCGGATCTGCCGCGCTCAATGGCAACGCAAACAGGGACAGAAGAAGCAAAGAAACTGGCTTGATGAGCATGGGATATCCGATGAAAGTCGGACTTGTGAAATACGGTCAGAGCGGTAGTCCCGTAGGGCGGGTGCAACCCGCCTTGCGCGGTTCGCGAACATTCGCACATGAACCGTCTTTCGTAACGTTTACTGCAGCTTGCGGTGTATTGCTTCGGCTTGGCGGTTTTCACCCGCTCTATGCGGGTTATCCCGCCTTACGAGTTAAGACTCTTGCTCTTTGACGTTGTAGGCAAACTTTTCGATTCCGCTCGGATAGCCGTCAAAGTGGGAGTGGCATGCAGCAAAGTACAACTCAGCTGCGCTCTCTTGTACGCCAGGCACACCGGCCTCTGGATTTAACGACAGTACGTCGGTAGATACAGATGGTTCTGTGTGCGAGCAAGTCACTTTGACAGTGTGGGGCTCGGTGCTCCAATTGATCGCGACGCCTTCCGGTGACGATGGATAGTCCTCCACTTCCTCGTGCTCTGAATCACCACCGAGCAGCGTGGCTTCCAGTACTTCCTGCGAGCCTGATGAGCCCACAGACTTGACGGAAAGCCATTTGGCCCAAGAGCACGAGCCCATGTGGCAGCGGCCAAGAGTGATCTTGCCGTTTGGCTTGAGGAGTGGGGAATACAACGAGTTGGCCATGGTGATGGCCGAAACCGTTGGTGCGACAAGGCTCTTATTGTCTCCGGCCTGCGTCAATGGCTGTTGGCTGGTCCCCGTTGGGGCAGTGCAGGTGCCATTGTCACAAATACGATCGCCTTTACAGTCCGTGTCTTTTCCGCACTGAGCCAGCGCGGATTGAACTGGAATTTCTGTTGCTGCGGTTTGACTTGGGTCAGGTTGATTGCAGGCAGAAAGCAGAACGATCAAAGCCAAAGCAGATGTTCGGATAGTGAGCATTTTGTTCTCTGTAGAGGGCTCTAACGCCTGAGTTAAGCCGCCCTGCAGCGGGGCGGCGGACACGTGCTAGCGTAGCGTAGGCACGTGGCCGACGCCACGATGCGGGGTCGGCTTGAACGAATTGTTAGCGCGCATGCCGTGACTAAGAGGATGATTCATCGTCAAATGCGTCATGTGATGGATGTGAACCGAAAGAACCCCTGTCCCGAAATGCATGTGCATAGTCCTTTGTTGCATCCAGATTTGGAGAGTTAACAGAGCCTTTAAACTTCACGTCACGGCGTACAGTTCCAGATGCGCGCTTCACGGTCTTACGACCAGACTTTTTAGATGCACGCTTCACGGTCTTACGAGCAGACTTTTTATTTGCCTTGCAACTGAGTGCAAGGTGTGAACGATAGTAGCTGTTTGCCACCCGCGCCCCGCACTTGCAAAGCACCGATCCACCGGATGTTGGGGTGGAAAAATTGACGGCGCGCAGCTTCTTTTGACGAGGCGTAACGGAAATATCATTTCGCCTCTTTCGCGACTTTGATGATTTTGGACTTACAACTGAACCATTCTTTCCAGCTTCTCCAGAAGGACCATCAATCAGCCTATTTGCACTTACAGAGTCAATGTAACCCCAGCCACCGCACTTGAAGCAATTGGGATTGCTGCCATAACAAGTGCATTCAATCTGGTGAACGGCGGAGTCATTGTTCATGCGCGCTAACGCCTGAGTTAAGCCGACCCGTGGCGGGGCGGCGGACATGTGCAAGCGTAGCGTAAAGCACATGGCCGACGCCACGACACGGGGTCGGCTTGAACGAATTGTTAGGCACCACTATTGTTGCTTAGCTTCAGTTTCTGGTCGAGTCATGACATCTTGTTCTGTCACTTGTTGGGATTTTGTGCCGAAGTAGAAGCCAATAACGATAAGAACAATCTCTTTAATTTCTACAATTCCAGGAAGACTAGCTAATATTGCCAAGCAAAATGTAAAAACAATTGCAATCGCTATGAAAGTTTGAATATTGATTGATCCAAAGCCTATAGAAGAAACTTTAAGGCCAAGCCTCGAAACAAACCACTCGCCAAGAGCAAGAACCACGATAAGCTGAAGCAATGGCTTTCCGAACTCCCAAGCTGAACTTGAGACTGAGTCTACGACTTCTTGCGCATTGCTCAAGCCAGGTGAAACCAAAGCTGAGTCAATGGTCATTAAAGAGAGGCCAACTTTTAACGAAATGAGGATGACCGCAAAAATTAGTGAAACAACAAGTAGTGATCTCATAGAAATTCCTTTTCGTGTTTTGTGGTAATGGTTATGACGTCTGTTCGGGTGGTGCCTAACGCCTGAGTTAAGCCGCCCCGCAGCGGGGCGGCGGACGCGTGCTAGCGTAGCGCAGGCACGTGGCCGACGCCACGATGCGGGGTCGGCTTGAACGAATTGTTAGGCGGCACTGCCGGTAACAATGACCAACAGCAGCAAGGCACCGATTGCCAGTGAGGTAATGCCAATCAAAGGCAGGAACCGCAGGGCTTTGGGCACGGCAGACTGCGTAAAGCGATGATGAAAGCGCCATGGAACGAGCGCCATGAAGGCGGTAGTGACAATGAGAAGCCAGCCGAATGCCGAAAGTGCGGTGGAGTAGGCGGAGTTGCGTGCAATCAACAGTAGCGAACCGCCGACGAGGATGCGCGCGATAAGCTCAGCGTAGTGTTTCAGTGCGTTGCTCGCGAAGCCAAGCAGGAACCCACGTGCGATAGGTGGCCGAACAAGCGCAACTGCACCGAGCACAAGGAAGAAGATTGCGACGACCACAACGATGGCTTTTGCGACAACAAGCATTGAGCTTCCTTGGGTGCCGCCTAACTACGATTAGACCCCAATCTGGGGCATTAAGCAGAGTCTGGCCTCGCTTACTGCCGCCCGTCAACACAATCACTATCAATAAAATCAATCGTTTCGAGCAAGAGTCGGCATGAGTAGAGCGAATGATTGAAGGTGCTATCTGGCATCGGCACCGGATAACACCCGAATATCCGCATTACGCGGTCTCCGCGAAACCTCGACGGTGGGGTTGCGCTTCGCTTACCCCACCCTACCCACACCATCAAACCATCGGCAACTTCAGCCCCTGCTCCTTCGCGCACTGCTTCGCAATCTCATACCCCGCATCCGCATGCCGCATGACGCCGGTACCCGGATCGTTCCACAACACCCGCGCGATGCGTTTGTCGGCTTCGGCGGTGCCGTCGCAGACGATCACGACGCCGCTGTGTTGACTGAAGCCCATGCCGACGCCGCCGCCGTGGTGGAGGCTGACCCAGGTGGCGCCGCCGGCGACGTTCAACATCGCGTTGAGCAACGGCCAGTCGCTCACCGCGTCGCTGCCGTCCTGCATGGCTTCGGTTTCGCGGTTGGGGCTGGCGACGCTGCCGCTGTCGAGGTGGTCGCGGCCGATCACGATGGGCGCTTTGAGTTCGCCGTTGCGCACCATTTCGTTGAACGCCAATCCGAGTTTATGGCGTAAACCGAGGCCGACCCAGCAGATGCGCGCGGGCAGGCCCTGGAAGCTGATGCGTTCTTTCGCCATGTCCAGCCAGCGATGCAGATGCGCGTCGTCGGGGATGAGTTCTTTGACTTTCGCGTCGGTTTTCGCGATGTCCTCGGGATCGCCGCTCAATGCGACCCAGCGGAACGGGCCGACGCCGCGGCAGAACAGCGGGCGCACGTAGGCGGGCACAAAACCCGGGAAATCGAAGGCGTCTTTGCAGCCCATTTCGAGCGCCATCTGGCGAATGTTGTTGCCGTAGTCGAACGTGGGAATGCCCATGTCCTCGAAATGCAGCATCGCTTCGACGTGGATGCGCATCGAATGCTTCGCGGCCTCGACCACGGTCTCCGGCGCGGTGATTTGTTTGTCGAACCACTGTTCCAGCGTCCAACCGGCGGGCAGATAGCCGTGCAGCGGATCGTGCGCGGAGGTTTGATCGGTCACGGCGTCCGGGCGCACGCCGCGGCGCACGAGTTCGGGCAGAATTTCCGCAGCGTTGCCGAGCAACGCGATCGATTTGGCTTCGCCGGCCGCGCAGTATTTTTCGATGCGGGCAAGCGCGTCGTCCAGATCGGTCGCCTGTTCGTCCACGTAGCGCGTGCGCAGGCGCATGTCGATGCGCGACTGTTGGCACTCGATGTTCAAGGAACACGCGCCGGCCAGCGACGCGGCCAGCGGTTGCGCGCCGCCCATGCCGCCGAGACCGGCGGTGAGAATCCAACGGCCGGTGAGGTCGCCGCCGTAATGCTGGCGGCCCATTTCGACGAAGGTTTCGTAGGTGCCCTGCACGATGCCCTGCGAACCGATGTAGATCCACGAGCCGGCCGTCATCTGGCCGTACATCATCAGACCTTTCTTATCGAGTTCGTTGAAGTGTTCCCACGTCGCCCAATGCGGCACGAGATTGGAATTGGCGAGCAGCACGCGCGGCGCGTCGGCGTGCGTGGGGAAAATGCCGACGGGTTTGCCGGATTGGATCAACAGGGTTTCGTTGTCTTCGAGATTGCGCAGCGATTCGAGAATGGCGTCGTAGCAGTCCCAATCGCGCGCGGCGCGGCCGATACCGCCGTAGACCACCAAATCTTCCGGGCGCTCGGCGACCTCGGGGTCCAGGTTGTTCTGGATCATGCGGTAGGCGGCTTCGGTGAGCCAGGATTTGCAGGTTTTCTCGCTGCCGCGCGGGGCGCGGATGACGCGGGACGGGTCGTGGCGGTTGCTGCCGAAAGGGATGGACGGGGCCATGTGGACGCTCCTGAAGACGATGCGGGGATTTTACGCCTCGCGAGCGGCGGGGCCATTCGCTCTTGTGGGAGCGCCGGAAGGCTGTTTGTGGGAGCGCCGGAAGGCGCGAAGGACTCAATTGTGGGAGCGCCGGAAGGCGCGAAGGACCTAATTGTGGGAGCGCCGGAAGGCCCGAAGGACTTAATTGTGGGAGCGCCGGAAGGCGCGATCGGGCTGCGATACCGTTTTCCGCAATCGGTGCGGTCTGTGATCGCGCCTTCCGGCGCTCCCACAAAGGGCACAGGCGCGGTATCGATGTCCGAAAACGGCGAGTGGACGGGGCGGGTCCGGGCTAGGATGCGCGCATGACCGCCGACGCCCTGCCCGCCCACGACACCCTGCCGCCGCGCGAGGTTTGCCTGCGCGCGATGGCGGCGAAGGATCATCGCTTCGACGGCGTGTTTTTCGTCGCGGTGCGCAGCACGGGCATTTATTGCCGCCCGGTCTGCCCTGCCCCGCCGCCCAAGCGCAGCAATCTGACGTTCTACGCGAACGCTGCCGCGGCGACCGCCGCCGGGTATCGGCCTTGTCTGCGTTGCCGGCCGGAATTGTCGCCGGATGCGTTCGCGCAGGTGCGCGAAGAAGCGGTGCGGCGCGCGTTGGCGCTGATCGCCGAGGGCGCGCTGCAGGACGAAGGCGTGGCCGCGCTCGCCGCGCGCGTGGGCTTGAGCGCGCGACAATTGCAGCGCGTGTTTCTCGCGCATGTGGGCGCGACCCCGCACGCCGTGCACGCGACGCGTCGTTTGCTGCTGGCGAAACAACTGTTGACCGAAACCGCGTTGCCGGCGACCGATGTCGCGATGGCCGCGGGTTACAACAGTCTGCGCCGATTCAACGCTGCGTTTCTCGACGGCTGCGGCATGCCGCCGAGCGCGATCCGTCGCAGCGCGTCGGCCGCGAAAGCGCCGGCGGGCGTGCTGACGCTGCGGCTCGGTTATCGACCGCCGATGGACTTCGGGCTGACCCTGCGTTTCCTGGCGAAACGCGCGATTCCCGGGATCGAACGCGTGGACGACGACGCTTATCTGCGTGCGATCGGCGACGGTCGCGCGTGGCTGCGCGTCAGCGCGATCACCGACAAACCCGAGCTGCGGCTGGAATTGATCGATCTCGATCCGCACGACTCGCGCGAGACGCGATGCATTCCCGACATCGTACGTCGCGTGCGGCGCATGTTCGATCTGGATGCGGATTTGCGGCATGTGCATGCCTTGTTCGCGCAGGACCCGCTGCTGGCGCGCGCGATCGCGCAACGGCCCGGACTGCGCGCGCCCTGCGGCTGGGACGGTTTCGAGCTGGCGGTGCGCGCGGTGTTGGGGCAACAGATCAGCGTCGCCGGGGCGACCACGTTGGCGCGACGTTTGGTCGATGTCTGGGGCGGCCATCGTGCGGCGACGAATGGTTTGGATCGCATGTTTCCCGCGCCGGAACGCTTGCGCGACGCGCCGCTGGAAACGATCGGTTTGCCGAAGACGCGCGCGGCGACGATTCGCGCGCTGTCGGCCGCCGTCGTCGAAGGGCGACTGTCGTTCGAAGGCGGGCAGCGATTGGAGGATTTCGTCGCGCGCGCGACCGCACTGCCCGGCATCGGCGATTGGACGGCGCAGTACATCGC
>JAGNNB010000087.1 GCA_017990865.1 Lysobacteraceae bacterium | reverse complement strand
TTCCATCGCTTCGAGAGCCTGTTCGAAGCGCGCGAAGGCAAGCTGGGCGTGGTGGTGACATTCCTGTCGATTCTCGAACTGGCGAAAGAACGCCTGCTCGATATCGTCCAGGAGGCGCCTCACGCTCCGATCTACGTGAAATCGCTGGCGACGCGCGACCGCGACAACGACACCGGCCCGCTCGCGCTGCGCAGCGAATTCGACGAGGACGTCGAAGACCTCGAAGTCGAGGGCAGCGAAGCAGCGGCGCAAGCCCCGGCGATGCGCGAGACCGGCCCCGCCAAGAACACTGCCATCGACGCCATCGACGTCGACCCGACAGGCGCCGCATGAGTCCGGACGAAACGCAGCGCCGCTCCGCCGATGCCGAGAACCCACCTGCGGATTCTCGTCACGAACGTACCGACCAGGAACTCGCCGCCCTCGAAGGCGCCGCCCACGAAAACCCCGCCCAGGCCGACGATGCGTCGGCCCCGGCCAACGAAGCCCCAACGGCCCATCGATTCATGGATCAACACCTCATCACCCGCATCGTCGAAGCCGCGCTGCTCGCGGCCAATCAACCCCTGACCATCGCGCAGTTGCGCGCACTGTTCACGCTGGACGAGCCCGCGCCGGACGGTTGCATCGAGCAGGCACTGACCGATCTGCGCAACGGTTGCGCCGAGCGCGGCGTCGAATTGGCGGAAACCGCGTCGGGTTATCGCTTCCAAGTGCAGGCCGACGTGCATGCCTGGGTCGCCCGCCTGTGGACCGAACGCCAAACCAAATACACCCGCGCGACGCTGGAAACGCTGGCGATCATCGCGTATCGGCAACCGATCACCCGCGGCGAAATCGAACAAGTGCGCGGCGTGGCCGTCAGCAGCAACATCGTCAAAGCGCTGGAAGAACGCGAGTGGATCCGCATCGTCGGTCATCGCGATGTGCCGGGCCGCCCGGAGTTGCTGGGCACCACGAAAATCTTCCTCGATTACTTCGGGCTCAAGAGCCTCGACCAATTGCCGCCGCTGTCCGAGTTGAAGGATTTCGGTGAGTTGGACCCGCAATTGCCCTTCGGCGGCATCGACCCGGACGGCGCGAAAGCCGCCGCCTTGGCTGAAGCGATGGGCGCACCGGCGACGATCGCGGCCGACGGCATCGCGATGAACGACGACGCGGCGAACGCGGATGCCGCGGACGCAGACGCCAATACAGATGACGCGCAAAGCGAAAACTTCGACAACGAACATTCGGATTCGGAGCATTCCGATACCGATACCGATACCGACGACGCCCACGACAACAGCGAACTCGACGACGCCCCATCCGAACACGACACCCCCGACGAAGGCCGCGACGACCACGACGCGACCGACACCCCCGAACACACCACGAATACCGCCCTCGTCGCCGACGACGACAGCACCGGAGCCTGATATGAAAAAACAACAACCCGCCCGCACCCTCTCGCTCAAACGCGAGAAGGAAGCCGCCATCGAAACCGAGCGACTGGAAGAACGGTTGCACAAAGTGCTGGCGCAGGCCGGCCTCGGCTCGCGTCGCGCGCTGGAGCAGCGCATCGCCGACGGCATGATCAAAGTGAACGGCGAGACCGCGCAGGTCGGCATGAGCGTCAAAGGCGGCGACCGCATCGAAATCGACGGCAAAACCTTCGTCGCCAGCGCGCTGACCGAACCGGCGCGGGTGCTGATGTACAACAAGCCCGAAGGCGAAGTGACCACCCGCGAAGACCCCGAAGGCCGCCCGACCATCTTCGAAGCGCTGCCCGTGCTCAAAGGCGCGCGCTGGATCGCGATCGGTCGCCTCGACATCAACACCACCGGCCTGCTGTTGCTCACCACCGACGGCGAATTGGCCAACGCGATGATGCATCCGTCGTTCGAGATCGAACGCGAATATCTCTGCCGCGTGCGCGCGCCCGAAGGCGAAGAGAACGTGTCGGACAAGCTCGTCGATCGTCTGCACCGCGGCGTGGCGCTGGAAGACGGTCCGGCGAAGTTCGAGCAGATCGAACGCATCGGCGGCACCAACATGCCCGATGAGAGCCGCCACGACTGGTTCCGGGTGACGCTGAGCGAAGGCCGCAATCGCGAAGTACGTCGTTTGTGGGAATCGCAGGGCTGCCAAGTCAGCCGCTTGAAGCGCATTCGCTACGGCGACGTGATGTTGCCGCAACCGCTGCTGCGCGGCCAAAGCCAGGAACTGGCGGCGACCCAGGTCGAAGCGCTGCGCAAGAAGCTCAATCTGGAAGAAGGCCCGCCGCCGGCGTTGACGCTGCAGCCGGTCATCGGTCAGCGCAAAGCCGCGAAAGCCACCGTGCACGTCGGCCGCGAAGGTCGCAGCCAAGCCTACGTCAACGGTCATAACACCGCCGACGAAGGCCGCGAACTGCGTCGCTTCGACCACGTCCGCGAAGATCGCGGCCGTTTCGGCAACAAAAAGAAGCGCGGCGATTTGACCGTCAGCGGCGAAGCCGCGGCGCGGCAATCGCAGAACAAGCCGTTCAAACAGCGCCCGCAGAAAGGCCCGAAGCCGCTGCCCGACGGCAATCCGGCCGCGTTCCGCACGTGGTACGTGCCCGAAGGCGTCGACACCGGCCCGACCGGGCATCGCAACGCCGATGCGCGCGGACCGGGCCGCACCGATAAAAGCCGGCCCTACGTCAAGAAACCCTACGCCAAGAGCCCCGGCGGCCAAGGCGGTTACGCCAAACCGCGCGGCTATGCCGGCGAGCAGACCGGCGGCCAAGGCGGCTACGCCAAACCGCGCAGCTACTCGGGCGATCAGACCGGCGGCCAAGGCCCCGCGTTCGGCGGCGAACAAGGCGGCGGCTATGCCGGTCAAGGCCATCCCTACAAGCGCCGCGGTCGCAGCCAAGCCGGTCAAGGCGGCCCGGGTCAAGGCGGTCAAGGTGCGCAAGGCGGCGGCTATCAGGGCGGCGGTTATCGCGGGGATGCCCAGCCGGGCTACCGCGGCGACCAAGCCGGTCCCGGCGATCGTCGCAGCCGCGGCCCCGCGCCGCAGGGCGCGAAACCCGCGCGCCCGGCCAGACCGTACGGCCATCCCGGCAGCGCGCCGAGCTTTCCGTCCGATCATGCCGGCGGCGGCTACACCCCCTACGGCGATCAACCGCCGCGCGGCCCGCGCGGTCCGCGTCCGCAGGGTCCTGGCGGCCCCAAATTCGGCGGTCCCAAGCCAGCAGGCAGACCCGGCGGCAACCCGGGCGGCCCGAAATTCGGTGGCCCGAAGCCTGCCGGCCGTGGCCCCGGTGGCCCGCGTCCCGCAGGTCCGCGCCCGGCTGGCCCGCGCCCCGGCGGCCGCGGCCCCGGCCCTCGCGGTCCGCGGGGTGGTGGGGCTCAGGGCGGTTGATCGCGCCTGAACGCGATTCGCAGCGCTCGTGATCAAAGCACTCATCGCCAAACTCCTGCGTCGGCCGTCGGAACCGACCGTTTCGACGCCGCCGCAGAATGCGAGTCCGCCCGTCGAAGACGACGGCTCCTCGCAGTTCGGTCGCTGGTTGACGGCCGACGATCCGGATAACCCGTTCGGCGTCGCGGGTTTCGATTGCAGAGCGTTCACGCAATCGATGCTGTCCACCACGAGCGACTCGCGCATCGCCGAGTCGTTTCTCGCGGAACGCCAACGCACCGTGGTCGAAAACCCGCATGCCCTGCCCGACGGCGCGGCGGAAACCGCCAGTTCGTTGTCGTACGCCTATCGCGGCGAGATCGCCGATGGCGCGATTTGCAAAGCCGCGACGATGGAAGAGAAGTGGGACATCTATCTGCACGGCGAGCGTCTGTATTTCTGCCGCAGTTGGACCGGCCAATTGATCTTCGCGGCGTCGTTCGCGCATCGCGACGATACGATTTCGATCGATCGTATTTGGACATCCGACGCGCCCGAATTCTCGATTCTGCAAATCGATTACCTGATACGCAGCCACCTGTTCCGAACCCCGGCGGCGCACCCGCTCCCCGACGATTTGCCGCGCGAACCGCAGGCCATCGCATCGTATTCGTTCTCCCAATACGGCAAGCGCTGCGGATTCGGGGTGTACGGCGACACCACGCAGGTGTTTTTTCGCGAGTAACCGGCCGTTCTGCCGTGTGAACCCCGACTTCACACAAGCCACATAAAACACCCGCACAAGACCGCAACACTGGCTCCGTCGAAACCGAACGGAGTCATCATGGCCGCGCAACTCGAACGCGAATTCGATCTGGTGATCGTCGGCGCCAGTTTCGCCGGCGCCGCCTGCGCCATCGCCGCCGCGCAGTACGGGCTGCGGGTGTGCGTGCTGGAGCGCAAGCGCGATCCCGGGCTGAAGCTGCACACCACCGGCATCATCGTGAAGGAAGCCGCAGAACAGACGTGGCTCAGCCGCGCGCCGCAGGCGCTGACCAAACGCATCGACCGCGTGCGCTTGTACGCACCGAATCTGCGCGATCTGGATTTGCGCGTGCCGGACTATTACTTCCTCACCACCGATACGCCGAATCTGATGCGCTGGCTGGCGGACGAGATGGTGGCGCAGGGCGTCGATCTGCGTTTGATGCAGCCCTTCACCGACGCCGAGTACGAACACGGCCGTTGGCGGCTTCCCGGCATCGGCCGCACGCCGTGGCTGGTGGGCGCCGACGGCGCGAAATCGCGGGTGGCGCAGCGCGTGGGGCTCGGTCGCGTCGGCGATTTTCTCTACGGCGTCGAACACGAATTCGAAGGACTGCAATTGAGCGATGCCGATGCGCTGCATTGTTTCGTCAGCCGCGCGTTGGCGCCGGGTTACATCGGCTGGGCGACGCAAAATCCCACCGGCGTGCAATTCGGGCTGGCGTTCCGGCACCGCAATTCGCGCAAGGGCGCGCCGGATATCGAAACGTTGCGCGCGCGCGTGGGTCGGATGCTCGGCATTCCGGCGAACCTCGCGCCCAGCGCCGTGCGCGCCGGCTTGATTCCCTGCGGCGGGCCGGTGCGAGCGCTGTCCGGGCCGGGCGTGATTCTGACCGGCGATGCCGCGGGCATCGTGTCGCCCGTCACCGCGGGCGGCATCCATTCGGCGTGGCAGCACGGTTGGTGCGTGGGCGAAGCGGTCGCGCGGCATCTGCGCGACGGCGGCCCGTCGCCCGCCGCGGTCGCCGAGCGCGCCGCGCCGCGCTATCGAGTCAAACGCGCGTTGCGCTGGGCGTTCGATCGTTTCCAGATGGATTGGCCGTTCGACCTGATGCTCGGTTCCCCGCCGATGCGCTGGGCGGCGGAGCGGGTGTATTTCGGGCGCGGAGAACGTGCATGAGCGAAGCGATCGACGATCAAGCGGCAACGCAAGGCGAAACGGATTCGTGGGCGCGGTTCGCGGCGAACGGGATCGCGCCCACCGATCGTTCGCAGCATGCGTTCGAACGTCGGATCTTCTGGCGACGGACGATTCGGCAAAGGTGGTTCTGGCGGCACACGCTGCGAGTCGCGGCGTTTCTCGTCTGCGCGCACGCCATCGTCGCCGTATCGCTGGTGCCGATCTTCGGCATGCTGCTCGCGATGTTTTATGCGGTCTTTCCGCCAGCAGCGAGCATCGCCGCCTATGATGCGATCCAGGACGCGCCACTGTTCGCGCTGCTCTGTTTCGCGCTGGCGATCATAGCGACGGGCACGCTGTGGCCGATTGCGAAAGCCGTTGTCAACGCACTGCCGTTCTTCCCACGCATCTTCGCGCTGCTGGCGCTCGCGATCTGGGTGCCGACGCTGTCGGCGGAAAGCCTGCGCTGGGCGTTGATCCAGCACGAGATCGTACAAACGCAGCCGCAGTGCCACGGCGCGCGAACGTTACTGGCCTCTCTGCGCACGCGTAACGAATTTTTGGCCGACTTCGATCACGGTCGCATCCCGCATGCGTGGATGCTGAAGGACGGCGAAGTGCATCTGTGGAGCTACCGACGTCTGCGCTTCGAACCCGCGCCGGGTTGGCGCGGAATCGCGAATTGCGCGGATGCGGCGCGCGCGACCGACCCGCTGGCAGGTCAACGTTGGTGAGCCGCGCCCGACGAAGGCCCGGTACAAGACGCGCATTCAGACCAGTTCGAAGCGATCCGCGTCGAGCATCGCCGGGAAGCGTTGACGATGCGCTTCGAGTTCGTCGGCGCGCAGCGTGGTGGTGACGATCATCGTCTCGTCGGTGCATTCGCTGATCGGATGCCCGAGAAAATCGATCACGGCGCTGTCGCCGGCATAGTGCAGCCCGTTACCGTCGTTACCGACGCGGTTGAGTCCGGCGACGTAGCACAGATTCTCGATCGCGCGCGCGCGCAGCAGCGTCTTCCATGGATAAGCGCGCGCCGACGGCCAATTGGCGACGTACAGCAACACGTCGTAATCGAGCCGATCCTGGCGCTCGACATCGTAACGATTGCGCGAGAACACCGGGAAACGCAGGTCGTAACACACCAGCGGACAAATCCGCCAACCGCGCCATTCGACGGTCAAACGCTCGGTACCCGCGGCATACCGTCGATGTTCGTTCGCGTAACGGAACAAATGACGCTTGTCGTAGTGGGCGACGGCGCCATCGGGCGTGGCGAACAACAGCCGATTGAACACGTGCGGCGCGCCATCGCTACCGTCGACCCGCAATTGCACGCTGCCGCAGATCGCGGCGTCGAGACGATGCGCTTGTTCGCGGATCCAGGCGACCGTCGGGCCGTCCATGGTCTCGGCGTCCGCGACGGCGTCGTTAGAGAAGCCGCTGGTGAAGGTCTCGGGCAGCACCACCAGATCGGTCGTGCCGGACAGACCGGCGATCAGGTGGCCGTAGTAATCGCGATTACCCGCGGGATCGTGCCAACGGGTGTCGCCTTGTACGAGCGTGATGCGCAGATCGTTCATCGAATTACCATCCGTCCAATCGAATTATCGTACCGCCGCATAGGGCCCTGTAGAGCGGAGCGAAGCTCCGCTGAATCGTCGGGTGAAAATCGGTTCAGCGGAGCTTCGCTCCGCTCTACAAAAAAATGTCTTGCGGGATGTGCCGGATCACAATTTCGCCAAGCGCTCGATCGCGGCGTCGAGCGTGGCTTCGTTTTTGGCGAAGCACAAACGCGCCAAACGCTGGCCGGCGGGCGGCGTTTCGTAGAACGGCGATAGCGGGATTGCGGTCACGCCTTTCTCGATGGTGAGCCAGCGACAGAACGCCGTATCGTCCAAATCGCTGACCGCGGAATAATCGACGATCTGAAAATATCCGCCCGGCACCGGCAAGGGCTTGAGTTTGGTGCCGAGCAGTTGTTCGCGAAAACGGTCGCGTTTGGCTTGGTAGAACGCGCCGAGTTGTTCGTAATGCTCGGGTTCGGCGTCGATCATCGCCGCGAACGCATGCTGCGCCGGATGGAAGGTGCAGAACACGTTGTATTGATGCACTTTGCGGAATTCGGCGGTCAGCGCGGGCGGCGCGACGCAATAGCCGACTTTCCAACCCGTGCAGTGATACGTCTTGCCGAAACTGGAAATCACGAAACTGCGTTCGCGCAATTCCGGATAACGCAATGCGGACTCATGCCGCGCACCGTCGAATACGATGTGTTCGTAGACTTCGTCGGACAACAGCCAAACGCCGGTGTCGCGCACGATGGCGGCCACTTCGCGCATATCCGCTTCGCCGAGCATCGCGCCCGACGGGTTGTGCGGGCTGTTGATCATCAGCATCCGGGTCTTCGGCCCGATCGCCGCGCGCACGCGCGCCCAATCGGGCGCGAACGTGGCCGGGTCGAGCGGCACGTGGACGGCGCGCGCGCCGGCCAGATCGATCGCCGGCTCGTAGCAGTCGTAGCACGGGTCGAGCACGACGACCTCTTCGCCTGCGCGCACCACCGCATGAATCGCGTCGAAGATCGCTTCGGTGGCGCCGCTGGTGACGGTGATTTCGGTGTCGGCGTTCGGGCGATGGCCGTAGACGCGCTCGGTCTTGTCGGCGATGGCGCGACGCAGCGCCGGAATGCCGGTCATCATCGAATACTGGTTATGGCCCGCGCGCATCGCTTTTTCGAGCTCGTCGACCAGCCGTTGCGGCACCGGAAAATCGGGAAAGCCCTGACCCAGATTGATCGCGCCGTGTTCGGCCGCGAGTTGGGACATGACGGTGAAGATGGTGGTGCCCACCTTGGGCAATTTGGTTTGCGGCATCGGAGTTCCGGTCGGAATGGCGGTCGTGCGGGTGTCGTGCGGGCGGCGCTCGCGAGACATCGGACCATCGCCGCGCGATCGGTCGGCACATGCGAACCCTCAGGCGAACATGCGAGGATGCGGCCGCTCGACGCGTGGCGACACGCGAGATTCCGCCAGTGTACGGGCCGTGGCGTTTCGGTTAAACCATGCAGACCTCTCCCCCAACGCTGCTCGGCGAAGCGCGGATCGCCGAATTGATGCACGCCTATCTGGCCGCGGAGTACCGCTGGGAACTGGACGGCCGTTGGCTCGACCTGCGGATCGGCGCGCCGACACCCGAGGTGTGGGCGCGGTTTCCTAAGGCCGCCTGCGCCGGTCTGCTGTCGGCCTGGAACCCGTGTTCGATACCGCGTTCCGAATCGGCGAACCGCGAGGCCGACCGCCGCCTGCATCACGACCTCATCGACACCGGCCTCCCGATCCGGGCCGCGTTCTGCTCGGCGACCAATCGCACGTGGCGCGAACCCAGTTGGCTGGTGCTGGGCATGTCGGCTGCGTCGTTCGATGCGCTCTCGCGCCGGTACGAACAACTCGCCACCCTGTTTTGGACGCCGGACGGATCGATCCGCCTGCGGGTGGGCGCCGCGCGACCGGCGAAGTTCCTCGACGACCGGCGCATCGATTGGCTGAGGTGAGCGGTCGGACGGTACGAGGCGCCCGCCCGACCCTCGCAACAGCGCGTTCGGACCGTCGCAGGCCCTAGAATATGCGGCCCTTCGGCGTGCGCGACCGAAGGCCCACGCCCCTCCCGCATCGCGACCGAGACCGCCCGCCTCCGATGACCGACGCCACAGCCTCCGCACCGCCGCTGCTCGGCGCCCGCGGTCTGCGTTTCGCGCGCAACGACGAGCCGGTGTTCGGGCCGTTGGACTTCGCCGTCGACGCAGGCGAGGCCTTGTTGGTGCGCGGCGACAACGGGGCCGGAAAAACCACGCTGCTGCGCGTCCTGGCCGGCTTGCTGCAGCCGGAGGCAGGCCGGATCGAGATCGACGGCCACCCCACCGACGCGCCGAGCCGCGCGCGCGCCATCGCCTATCTCGGCCATCTGCCGGCGTTGAAGGCGGACCTGAGCGCGTTGGAGAACCTCGAATTCCTGTGCGGCCTGCACGGCCGTCGCCGTGGGCAAGTGCCGGCGGCGGCGATGAATATCGTCGGGCTGGGCGGTTACGAGGACCATTTGGCGCGGCAGCTCTCCGCCGGCCAGAAGAAACGCCTGTCGCTGGCGAGGATGTGGCTGTCGCCCGCGCCGCTGTGGCTGTTGGACGAGCCCTACGCCAATCTCGACCTCGACGGCATCGAGTTGGTGAACCGCATGGTGCAGGCGCATTTGCGCGAGGGCGGCGCGGCCTTGGTCACCACCCACGGCGCCTACGCCGCGCCGTCGGTGCGCAC
>JAGNNB010000085.1 GCA_017990865.1 Lysobacteraceae bacterium | reverse complement strand
ACCGGAGGAAGTGGTGGCGATGAATTCGCTCACCGCCAATCTGCATCTGATGATGGTGAGTTTTTTCCGCCCGGATGCGCAGCGCAACGCGATTCTGATGGAAGCCGGCGCGTTTCCGTCGGACCGACATGCGATGGCCTCGCAATTGGCATTCCACGGCCTGTCGCCGGAGCGCTGCCTGATCGAACTCGAACCCGATCGCGAGGACGGCACCTTCAGCATGAGCGCGATCGAACGCGCCATCGCCGAACACGGACATCGTCTCGCGCTGATTCTCTGGCCCGGCGTGCAATACCGCACCGGGCAAGCGTTCGATCTGAAAGACATCGCACGGCTCGGCCATGCCGCCGGTGCGATCGTCGGTTTCGATCTGGCGCACGCGGTCGGCAATCTTCCGTTGGCTTTGCACGACAGCGGCGCGGATTTCGCGGTGTGGTGCCACTACAAATACATGAATTCCGGGCCGGGCGCGGTGGCCGGTTGTTTCGTCCATGAGCGCCATGCGCGCAGCGATCGCCCGCGCTTCGCCGGTTGGTGGGGGCACGATCAAGCCTCGCGATTCAAAATGGGGCCGGACTTCGTGCCCACGCCCGGCGCGGAAGGTTGGCAATTGAGCAATCCGCCGATTCTCGGTCTCGCGCCGCTACGCGCGTCGCTGGATGTCTTCGCGCAAGCCGGCATGCCCGCGTTGCGCGCGAAATCCGAACGGCTCACCGGCGCGCTCGAGATACTGATTCGCGAGCGCCTCGCCGACACGCTGCGCATCGTGACGCCATCCGACGCCGCGCAACGAGGCTGTCAGCTCTCTCTGCGCGTGCTGCAGGGCCGCGGCTTGCGCGGTCGCGATGCCGGGCGTTCGTTGTTCGAATTTCTCGCCGCACAGGGCGTGCTCGGCGATTGGCGCGAGCCCGACACCATCCGCATTTCCCCCGCCCCGCTGTACAACACTTACGCCGACGTTCTGCGCTTCGTGCGCGGCGTCGAGGCCTGGCGCGCATGAACACGACCGATACTCCGACATCGAAACCGGCGCTCACCCTCGTCGGCGCGGGCCTCGCCGGGCCGCTGCTGGCGGCCCTGCTCGCGCAACGCGGCTGGCGCGTCGACTTGTTCGAACGCCGCGGCGATCCGCGCCTTCACGGTTACGCCGGCGGACGTTCGATCAACCTGGCCTTGGCCGAGCGCGGTTTGAACGCATTGCGCGCGGCCGGCGTCCATCGCGACGTGCTGAAACAAGCGGTGATGATGCGCGGGCGCATGGTGCATTTCGCCGACGGCCGCCAGCAACTGCAACGCTACGGCAAAGACGATAGCGAGGTGATCTGGTCGATCAGCCGCGCGGATCTGAATATCGTGCTGTTGAACGCCGCCGAAGCCGCCGGCGCCGTGCTGCATTTCGACCGACGTTTGGAGCGCGTGGACTTCGACGCACGCATCGCGCATTTCGTCGGCGAACACGAAGATATCGCGCATCGTTTCCACGCGCTGATCGGCTGCGACGGCGCCGGCTCCAATCTGCGCGCGGCGATGAACGCGGCGGGCGATCTCGGCGAACGTCTCGAAGTCATGCCGCACAGCTACAAGGAACTGGAAATTCCGCCGAACGAGCACGGCGATTTCCGGATCGAGCCCAACGCCCTGCACATCTGGCCGCGCGGCGATTACATGTGCATCGCGCTGCCCAACGACGAGCGTACGTTCACCGTCACCTTGTTCCTGCCGAACGAAGGTCCGGACGACGGCTCGACGCCGAGCTTCGCCCAGGTGCGCGACGGCGACGCGGCGCATGCGCTGTACCAGCGCGCGTTCGCCGACGCCCTGCCGCTGATCCCCGATCTACAGCGCGATTTCGAGCGTAATCCGACCGGGATGCTGGCGACGCTGTATCTGGATCGCTGGCGTTTGGACGGCCGCGCGGTGCTGCTCGGCGACGCCGCGCACGCGATGGTGCCGTTTCACGGCCAGGGCATGAATTGCGCGTTCGAAGACTGCGTGGCCTTGGCCGACCATCTCGCCCGCGACGCCGATACCGACACCGCGTTCGCCGCATTCGAAGCGGAGCGTCGACCGAATGCCGCCGCGATCCAGCAGATGGCGCTGGAAAATTATCGCGAGATGAGCGACCGCGTCGACGACGAGGATTTCCTGCTGCAGCGCGAACTCGAACGCGAATTGGCGCACCGTTATCCGGACCGTTTCGTGCCGCGCTACGCGATGGTCTCGTTCCGACGCATGCCCTACGCGGTCGCCTACGAACGCGGGCGCGTACAGCGCGCCTTGTTGGTGGAAGCGACCGCCGGGCGTGGCGATCTCGACGGCATCGATTGGGCGTGGCTGGATCGTGAAATCTGCGCCCGGCTCGCGCCATTGCCGGCGGAAGACTGATGCCCGCGTCGTTCCTGTTCTACGATCTGGAAACGTTCGGCACGGATCCGCGCCGCAGCCGCATCGCGCAGTTCGCAGCGATCCGTACCGATGTCGATCTGAATCCGATCGAAGAACCCTACGATTTTCTGGTGCGTCCCGCCGACGATCTGCTGCCCTCGCCCGTCGCGACGCTCATCACCGGCATCGAGCCGCAGCGCGCGCTGCGCGACGGCGTGAACGAAGCCGACGCTTTCGCGCGCATCTTCGAGGCGATGTCGGTACCGGAGACCTGCTCGCTCGGATACAACTCGCTGCGTTTCGACGACGAATTCGTGCGCTTTGGCCTGTATCGCCAGTTCTACGACCCCTACGAACGCGAATGGCGCGGCGGCAACTCGCGCTGGGATCTGCTCGATGTGATGCGCATGGCCTGCGCGCTGCGTCCCGATGGCCTGCATTGGCCGCTGCGCGAGGACGGATCGCCTTCGTTCAAGTTGGAACATCTGGCGGAGGCCAACGATGTGCGCATCGGCGACGCGCACGAGGCGCTGTCCGACGTGCGCGCCTTGATCGGATTGGCCCGTAAACTGAAACACGCGCAGCCCAAACTCTGGGAATACGCACTGCGCCTGCGCGACAAGCGTTATGCCGCGCGTTTGCTCGATACCGTGGCGATGACGCCGGTGCTGCATATTTCGCAGCGGTTTCCGGCCAGTCGCTTCTGCGCGGCGGCGGTGGCGCCGCTGGCGCGGCATCCGACGATCGACAATCGCATCGTTGTCTACGACCTGGACGAACCGTCGGATGCGTTGTTGGCGCTCGACGCCGACGACATCCTCGACCGTTTGTATACGCCGGCCGCCGATCTGCCGCCGGGCGTGGCGCGCATTCCGCTGAAGGAAGTGCATCTCAATCGTTCGCCGATCCTGGTCGAATGGGCGCATGTGCGCGGCGAGGAGTTGCAGCGCTTGCGGATCGACCCGGAACGGGTGCAAGCGCACGTAGAGCGCCTGCGCGACGCGGGACCCGCACTCGCCGAGAAAATCCGTCGCGTGTACTCGGGGCGCCCGCCGCATGCGGCGCTGGACGCCGACGGCGCGCTCTACGACGGATTCCTGCCCGACGCCGACCGCAAGCGTTTCCCCGACGTTCGCAGCGCGTCGCCACAGGTTTTGCGCGAGGGCGGGGACTTCGGCTTGCACGACCCGCGTCTGCGCGAGTTGCTCTTCCGCTACCGCGCGCGCAATTGGCCCGACAGCTTGGACTCAGGCGAAGCCGAGCGCTGGCGTGCGTATCGGCGCGAGCGTCTCTGCGAAGATCGCGGCCTGTCCGAGTACACGTTCGAGCGCTACCGGCTGGACATCGCCGAATTGCGCGCCGCGCATGCCGACGATGGCCGCGCGCAACGCCTGCTCGACGCGCTCGACGCCTGGGCGCGGGATTTGAAGACCGAATTGGAGCCCGTATGAGCCGCTATTTCTCCGACGCCAGTTTCAAATTCTTGCGCGGCCTCGCCCGCCACAACGAGCGCGAGTGGTTTCATGCGCATAAGCACGAATACGACGAACATGTGCGCGGCCCGTTCCTGGCTTTGATCGCCGATCTTCAGCCGGCGCTGCGCGAAGCCAGCGAACACTATCGCGCCGACCCGAAGACCGTCGGCGGTTCGTTGTTCCGCATCCATCGCGATACGCGATTTTCCGGCGATAAATCGCCCTATAAACTGTGGCAGGGCGCGCGCTTTTTTCACGAACGCAGCCGCGAAGTCGAAGCGCCGTCGTTCTATCTGCATCTGCAGCCGGGCAACTGTTTCATCGGCGCGGGCCTGTGGCATCCGGAACCGGACACGCTGCGCCGCGTGCGGCAGTTCATCGTCGATAACCCGGGCAGTTGGGCCGCCGCCGCGCACGCCGCCGCCTTCCGCAAACGCTACGATCTGGACGATTCGGAAATGCTGGTGCGCCCGCCGCGCGGGTATCCCGCCGATTTCGTCCATCTCGAAGACCTGCGCCGCAAGAACCATGTCGCCATCCGCAACATCGACGACGCGACCATGACCGGTCCGCGTCTGCTCGCCACACTGGGCGACGATCTGCGGCGATTGGGGCCGTTCGTCGATTATCTCTGCGCGGCATTGGATTTGGAGTTCTGATCGCGCAGTTTCGCGCGCCGAATATCCCTCCCTGATATCGCTCCCCGGCCCGCGACCTCGAAATTCGGACACCGCCGAGTCGCCGTGCCGCTCGTCGTGAACAACGCGGCGCAGCGTGACAATGCGACATACGGCCACGTATGCTGAAGACCGATGCCGGCGGCCCGGGGAAGCCGCCCTCGCATCGGAACTCCCGATGTCTCGCCGCCGCGCATGCGCTCTGTTCGCGACGGATCGACGCGTCGAATCGATCCCGCTGGATCGATCCGATGGACGGGAGAGATCGTCTACGGACCCGCGCCTCGCTTTCGGCGCGCCATCGAAACCAGGAACCATCGAAAAGAGGAACTCATCGTGCGCAAATTGCTTTGCGGCTTACTGCTCGCTGCGAGCGCGCCCTGCGCGTTCGCCAACACCGGCGTGGCCTTCGTCCACGGCACCGGCGCTCAAACCAACGCCTACAACGACTATTGGCAACCGGCCATGGTCGACTCCGTACGCGGCGGTTTGCCGAACCCGGCGAATTACGTCGTCATCAACTGCGATTTCGGACAGTACTGGTGGGACAACCGCGCCGCCGGTTGCTTGGCCGGCCAGTTGACCACGTTCATCAACAGCAAAGGCATCACCCGACTGATCGTGATCACCCATTCCAACGGCGGCAACGTCATGCGTTGGATCATGTCCAACCCGACCTACGACAGCCGTTATCCGAACATCATCAGCAAGACCGTCCGCGTCAATGCGCTGGCGCCGTCGTCCACCGGCACGCCGCTGGCCGACGCGGTGATGAACGGCACCGTGTTCGAAGCCGCCGTCGGCTGGCTGCTGGGCTATCAGAACGACGGCGTCCGCCAGCAGCAGCAGAGCTGGATGTCGTTCTACAACGCCAACTATCTGTACGGCACCAGCGGCCGCCCGGCCCTGCCGAAAACCTTCCGCAGCGTGGTCGGCACCGATGTGGATTCCTCGCCGTTCGACGGCGACAGCTACTGCGGCGGTTACACCCAGAACGTCGGCTTGGAAGTGACGCAGAATTGGTTGGCCAGTTGTTCCGACGGCTTCCTCAACTGCAGCAGTCAGAACGCCGCGGGATCGGTGTGGTTCTACGACACGGCCCGGATGGCCGGCGGCGAACCGCTCTCGCACAACCAGAGCCGTCGGGCCTGTTTCGGCCTGAACACCATCCTCCGCACCGATATGAGCCAGTGAGGGCACCGTCATGCGTCTAACTCTTTCTTTATCGATCGCCGTCGCCTTGGCGTCGTTCTCCGCCGGCGCCGCGCAGCCGTTGAAATCGCCCGCGCGCCAGGATCAAGCGCCGAAGCGTTTGGCCGTTCTCCCCGCCCCCGCCGCCGCGATCGAACGCGCGCCGGTGTCGTTCGCGTGGAAGCTCGATCCGAACGCCGATGTCGTCGCCGCCAAAGCCTTCGTCGCCGAAAGCCGCGAATACTGGGAAACCGTCGACGGCGCTGCGCTGAACAACGGCGTGGCGTTGAAACTCTCCGCCCCGGGCAGCCTGATCCGCATCAGCCCGACGAACGGCGCCAAAGCCTTGCGCAGCGAACAACTCGACGTACGCGGCGCCGACGGCCGCACTGTCGGCCTCAAGAGCATCGCCGACGCCGCGCAACTGAAAGCCGCCGGCATGGACGTCAACGAAGGCAGTCTGGTCGCGAAAATGGCCGATACCTCCGGCGCGGGCGATTACACGCTGCGGGCGGCAAAAGCCAGCGGCCAATACCTCGTCCACGTCTACGAGCCCGCCAGCGATCGCGTCCTGCGCGCCGCAGCGGACCGCAGCCGCGCGCTGGCCGGCGACGCCGTACGTCTTAACGTCGAATACGACAACGCAGGCCGCAGCGCGAAGGCGCAGGGCGAAGCGTTGTTGGTCGCGCCGGACGGCCGCAGTTGGCCGGTGGCGTTACGCAGTGGCGGCAACGGTCTGGTTGCGGACGTCAAACTGCCGAACGATGTCGGCACCACGCCGGGCCTGTGGGAATTGCAGGTCTTCGCCGAAGCCGACGGCGTGCAGCGAGATGCCCGCACCGCGTTCGCGGTCGCCGCGCCGACCGCGCGCTTCGACGGCAACTTCGCGTTCAACGCGAAGACCATGCGCATGGCCCTGCCGATCCAAGCCGGCTCGCCGGGTCGCTACGAAGCGCGCGGCACGCTGTTCGCCAAAGCGCCGGACGGCAGCATGCGTCCGGTGTCGCAGGCGCATTCGGCCAATTGGTTCAAGCGCGGCGGCGGCATGTTGGTGCTGCAGTTCGATCGCTCGCACCTGCCGGCCGGTTACGGCGCGCCGTACGAAGTGCGTCAATTGGAACTGCACGATCAATCGCGCATGGCGCCGTTGGAATCGCGCGAATCCAGCGGGCGGGTTCGCTGATCGATCTGCGCGATCCGGATATGCAATCCAGATACGATATCTGGATACGCAATCCAGATACTCGATCGAAGTACGAACGCAGTAAACGACAAGGGGCCGCAAGGCCCCTTGTTTCGTTACGGTCGTTCGATTCGTTCCTGCAAGTCGAGCTGTACCGCCACTCTCCCGTCCCGTTTTTTACGATCTCATTCGCTCAACGCCGACCGCAAACGTCCGACGATACCCAGCCATTCCTCGAAATCATCGGATTCTTCCCACAATTCGCGCAATTCCGAGCCCGGCGCCACGATTTTTTCCAACGCCTGCCGCGCCGTCTCGATCAGCGATGCGTCGGGACGAACCGTGAGCGCGGCCACCCATCGATCCACGCGCTCGGTGTAGGCATCCGTCCGCGTGCCGCGGCCCAAGGCTTTCGCGAGCGTTTCGGCGGCGGCGATGGCCTCGACCGCGGTATCGGCATCCAGATCGGCCGGGGCTTGCGCTATCGCGCGGCTCAAGGTCTCTTCGACGAACGAAAAATCGCGAGGCCCTTCCTCCAGGTCGTACGCCCAATCGCAGGCGCTGTCGTTACCGAACGATTCGCAAGACCAAGTGCCCATCGTGTGATGTCCTCGTGACGGATGAAATACGGAGAGAGGGAGCGCAGGGATAAGGCGCGAACGGATGCGGCGAAGCGATGCTCAGCGGTTCGCCACGCCATGCGGCACATGTCCGGCCGTGACGTGTTCGCGCGCCGATTCGATATTGTGCATCGAGTCGTCGAAGAAAATATCCGCGCCGAAGGCTTCCAGGAACGGGCCTTTCGGCCGGCCGCCGAGAAAGAGCGCCTCGTCCAGGCGAATGCCCCACTCGCGCAACGTGCGGATCACGCGCTCGTGCGCCGGCGCCGAACGCGCCGTCACCAGCGCGGTGCGGATCGGCCCGGTGCCGTCCGCGGGATAGGCCGCCTGCAAACGATGCAAGGCATCGAGAAAGCCGCGGAACGGCCCGCCAGACAGCGGCTCGTGCGCGCGTTCGCGCTCGTGACGCGCGAAGGCTTCCAAGCCGCCCTCGCGGGTGACGCGCTCGCCCTCGTCGTCGAACAAGACCGCGTCGCCGTCGAAGGCGATGCGGATCTGCCGCGTCGCGGCGTTGCGGATCGCGGATTCGCTGTCGCTCTCGATCGAATCCTTCGCAGCGACGGCCTTCGCATCGACTGCGACGGCGGGCGCAATCGCGCGCCGAATGCTCGCAGCGCCTTCGACCGCCGCCGACGGCAGCAAATGCGCTGCGGCGACGCCGTTCTGCAACGCGCGACGCACCGACTCGGCGTTCGCCGACAGAAACAGCTGCGCGCCGAACGGTTTGACGTACGGCCAGGTTGGCGCGCCGGAGGTGAACGTCGCGCGGCGGATGTCCAGCCCGTGATGCTGGATCGAATTGAATACTCGCAGCCCGGTATCGGAGGAATTGCGCGACAGCAGAATCACTTCCACCCGCGGCGCGTCCTTCGGCGCGTCCTCGTTCAGCGCCAGCAGCTTGCGCACCAGCGGGAATCCGATCCCCGGCGCCAGCACGCTCTCCTCGTTCCCGACCTGATGCGCGGCATAGGCTTCCACGCCCTCGCGCTCGAACAGCGTGTGGCTATGCTCCAGGTCGAACAGCGCCCGGGAGGAGATGGCGACGACGAGCGGTTCGGGGGGCGACATGGCGGCGGTCGATGTCATCGCGATAGTGTGCCTGTTCTCGATCTCATCCGTTCGGACGGGACGACCGGCGACCGATGCCCGACGGAACGTGATTCCGACGACAACCGAAAATTCGATACGTTCCGAATGCCGCCGACGGCTCCGCTCAACCCGCCAAATGTCGGGTTTGGCGCGGCGGCACGGTGCTTTTCTTGCCCGCGACCGGCACCGGGCGCGGCGCTTCCGCGTCCTCGAACGCCAGTCGAGAGCGGCCGCCATGGCCGCGATAATCGGCGATGAGCGCTCGGTTCGCGACCTCGGCGTCCACACCGCCCTCGGCGACCAGATACGCCTGCAGCGCATGGATCAGTCGCTCGTGCGCAATCGCATGCGTTTGCCCGGTGCGCGCGTACAGCCAATCGCTGAACGCCAAAAACCGCCGGAATGGGCTGTCGCCGAGCAACAGCGGCAACGTCCGCGGCAGGCGCCCGGAATTGGCGACGATGTCCCAGTACCGCGCGAAGCGCGATAAACGCTGCATGGCGGCGAAATCGACGGCATCGGTGCTGAGAATGTTGTACGGCGGGTCGGGATTGAAACGCAGGTCGTGCGCTTGCGTATGCCGAGCGATCGGCGCGCCGCGCAAGCGCTTGAGAATCCCGAACTGGATCTCGTGAGGCGCCAGCGCCACCAGGCGATCAAAGCCTCGCGCGAAGCTCTCCACGCTTTCGCCGGGCAAACCGGCGATCAAGTCCACATGCAGATGCGCCTTCGAACGCTCGCGCAGCCAGCGCAGATTCGCGACCGCCTTGTCGTCGTTCTGGCGCCGCGAGATACGGGTTTGCACATCCGGATCGAAGGTCTGAATGCCGATTTCGAACTGCAGCGTGCCTTGCGGAAACTGCTCGATCGCGTTCTTGAGGCGGTCCGGCAGATGATCGGGTATCAGTTCGAAATGCGCGAAAGGCAGATCGTCCGGCGCGGCGGCGATCTTGGTCAGGAAGAAATCGAGGATCGCGAGCGAAGCGTCGACCTTCAG
>JAGNNB010000086.1 GCA_017990865.1 Lysobacteraceae bacterium | reverse complement strand
ATGCGCTGCGCCATCTGCCGGGCAGCGTGCAGCATGCCTTGAATCTGGAACCGCAGGTCGCGCTGTGGTCCGAACGTTTCGCGCCGAAGCATCACGCGCTGTTCCTCGGCCGCGTCATCCATTACCCGATCGCGTTGGAAGGCGCGCTCAAACTCAAGGAAATTTCCTACATCCACGCCGAAGCCTATCCGGCCGGCGAACTCAAACACGGCCCGCTGGCACTGGTCGACGCCGACATGCCGGTGGTGGTGATCGCACCGAACGACAGCCTGTTGGAAAAAGTGAAATCCAATATCCAGGAAGTGCGCGCCCGCGGCGGCGAAATGTACGTCTTCGCCGACGCCGACAGCCACTTCACCGAATCCGAAAACGTCCACGTCATCCGCACCCCCCGCCACGTCGGCCTACTGTCGCCGATCGTTCACGCCATCCCGGTGCAATTGCTCGCCTATCACGCGGCCTTGGCGCGCGGCACCGATGTGGACAAGCCACGGAATCTGGCGAAGTCGGTGACGGTGGAGTAACACCCGTTCTTCCTTCGCTCGCAGAGCCACGCGAATGCGAAGCGGAAAGATCGAGGAGTCTCCGCTCCTCGATCCGAAAGCGAAACGCGACGTTCGACGATCAGAGGGTCAAATTGCCCGGGCAAGCAAACGTATTGGTGCGCGAAGCCGCGCCTGCGGCATTCGTCACCGTGACCGTGACCGAAAGTCGACGGCCGGCGGGGTAACACACGCCCATGTATTCGTTCGCGTCGGATCCATCCGGCCAGCGAACGGTCGCAGGCGTCGAGGACGAGAAAATCACGCGGCATACGTAGATGCCGTTTCCGCTGTTGTTGTAGTCGGGACAGATCAAATGCGAGATGACCGGCGCAGTGCCGGCGCTCGCATACAACGCGGGTTGGCGATCGGCGGCGGAAGCGCTCGCCGTACAGAGGACGGATGTCAATGCCGCCGCGAGGGCGAGTGTGCGTGCTTGGAGAGTCATACGGTTTCCTGCTTTGTTGAGGAAAGGATCGATTCGCAAGCGTTCGCGCGTTCCCGGTTGCGATTCCGGCGAGGCTTGCGTAGTGCAATACGGCGCCGATGCGCGATGGATGCGGTCTTCGTCCTTCCGAGCCGTTGCGGACAATCTCGGCAAACGTCGACGCCGGGACGCGCGAGTCGTTTCGGTCGCGCGAACCGAACCCATGCCGGTGTTCTGCTGACGCTCGCCGACAGCAGGCCGATTGCGTTTGCCGCGGAAACGACGACAATCGGCGCATGCCGCCCGCAGCGCGCAAAATCATCCACATCGATATGGACGCGTTCTACGCGTCGGTCGAGCAGCGCGACGATCCGTCGTTGCGCGGCCAGCCGGTGGTGGTGGCGTGGCGCGGGGCGCGGTCGGTGGTGTGCGCGGCGTCGTACGAGGCGCGTAAGTTCGGCGTGCGCTCGGCGATGCCGGCGGGGCGCGCGGAAAGGTTATGCCCGCAGGCAGTGTTCGTGCCGCCGGATTTCGTGCGTTACAAAGCGGTCTCGAAGCAGGTGCGCGAGATCTTCGCGCGGCATACCGATCTGATCGAACCGCTGTCGCTCGACGAAGCGTATCTCGACGTCACCGCGCCGAAAACCTTGTCGCCCGACGGTGAGCCGCTCAGCGCGACCGTGATCGCGCAGACCATTCGCGCGCAGATTCGCGACGAAACGCAGCTCACCGCGTCGGCGGGCGTGGCGCCGAACAAGTTCCTGGCGAAGATCGCCTCGGATTGGAAGAAACCCGACGGCTTGTTCGTGATTCGCCCGCATCAGGTGTTCGATTTCCTCACGCCGTTGCCGGTCGGCTGCATTCCCGGCGTGGGCAAGGTCGCGCAGCAGAAACTCGAAGCGCTCGGCGTGAATACCGTCGGCGATCTGCGCACGATCGATGTCGCGGTGCTGCAGGAAGCGTTCGGCAGTTTCGGTGTGCGTTTGTGCGAACGCGCGGACGGTATTGACGAGCGGCCTGTCGAGCCCGATCAGCCCGTGCAGTCGATCTCGGCCGAAGACACCTTCGAACGCGATGTGCCGCTCGACGAGATCGAACCGACCATTCGCCGTCTCGCCGAGAAAACCTGGGAGGCGGCGCGCAAGAGCGAACGGGTCGGACGCACAGTCGTATTGAAGCTGAAAACTGCGCAGTTCCGCATTCTCACCCGCAGTTTCACGCCGGAAACGCCGCCGGACACGCTGGAGCGCTTGGTCGAAATCGCGCTGGCGCTGCGCGAGCGCGTGGAACTGCCCGCGGAGACGCGCTATCGCTTGGTCGGCGTCGGGCTGTCGGGATTTCGCGACCGCCAATCGATCTCGCAAACACAGCCGGAATTATTCGCCGACGCGCGCGATGGCGTTTGACGCCGCGACCCGCGCGAACGCGCGGGCCGCGGTGCGGGGCTAGCAGGCTGTTGAAAAACAGCCTGCTAGCGCAGCCAAGGATGGCTGCGACGACGAAGCGAGCGCGTAAGCGATTGATTCGTCGGGAGCGAGTACGGACATGTGCCGGACTCGCGACTTGAACAACGATCAGGAAGATCGTTGTTCAACAAGCTGTTATCGCGCGTGCGGCGCGTACCGTAAACGCAGTTGGAACGTGCGTCCCGGTTGGTTGTAGTACGCCGCGGTTTCGTAGTCGCGATCGAAGACGTTGTTCACGCCCGCCTGCAGCGTCCAGTCCGTTCCGAAGGCGTATTCGCCGCGCAGATCGAGCGTGGCGTAACCGCCGAGTCGTCGGGTATTCGCAAGGTCGTCGTAACGCTCGCCTTCGCCCAGCCATGTCGCGCCGATGCGCCATGCGCCGAACGCGCGGTCGGTGGAGATTCTCGCGCTTTCGCGCGCGCGGCGCGGCAGTGTATTGCCGCGATACGCGCCGCTGCGGTTCTCGGGATCCAACCAGCTCGCCGACAATGCGATGTCCCAGCCCGCGATCTCGCTGTCGATCTGCAGTTCGGCGCCGCGCAAACGCGCGCGATCGATGTTGTTGGGCAGAAACAGCGAGGCGTCGAACGCGATCAGATCGTCCACATCGGTCTCGAACGCATCGACGCGTGCACGCGTGCGCTCGCCGCTCCAAGCGAGGCCCGCTTCGACGGTGCGCGAGGATTCCGGGCGCAGCGCGGCGTTGCCGAAGAACGGGAAATACAGTTCGTTGAACGTCGGTGCCTTGAAGCCGGTGCCGTAGCTCGCGACGACGCGCCAGCCGTCGCCGAACCCCAGGCCCCACGCGGCGGTGCCGGTGGTTTCGCCGCCGAATTGCGAGTTGTCGTCGCGACGCAGCGCCAATTGCAGATCCTGCGCGCCGACGCGGGTGTCGAAACGGCCTTGATACTGCGCGAACGCGGCGATATTGCGACGCGCGGTTTGGTCGTAGACGGTGTCGCTTTCGATGCGGTCGCGCAGCCAATCCGCGCCGAATGTGAGCGTGTGCGCGTCGGCGAGCGCGACATCGGCTTGCAAACCGACGCTGTCGCGATCGCTCGCGAAATCGCCGTTGGCGACGCTGCCGATGAAATTATCCGAGGCGTCGCGATTGCGGCCGGCGGTCGTTTGCAGTTCGACCCGCTCGCTCGCCTGCCAGCGCAGCCGCGCGCCGACGACGCGCTGCGTCACTTCGGAATAATCGACGAAGCTGCCGTCGTATTCGTTTTCGCCGCGCGCCTCCAACCATTGGCCGTCGAGTTGCGCGCGATCGCCCAACGACACGCCGCCGCGCAGCGACAGCGCGCGGCGCGTATAGCCGTCGCGGTCGGTTTGGCCGTCGACGAAACAACCGGCGAAGATCGGAAAACCCGCGCCGCGACAAGCATTGATGCCGTCGGTACGCGAATACGCCGCATCGACGCCGTACCAGCCGCGCGCATTGCCCCCGCCGACGCCCGCGCCGACATCGCGTCGGCCATGACTGCCGACAGCGACAGCGAAGCGCCCCTGCGCCGGGCCGCGGTCGCGGCGCGTGAAAATCTGGATCACGCCGCCGATCGCGTCGGAACCGTACAGACTCGAACGCGGGCCGCGCACGATTTCGATGCGATCGACGAATTCCAGTGGCAAATCCTGAAACGAAACGAGGCCCGACGTGGCCGAACCGATGCGAATGCCGTCGATCAGCACCAACACGTGATCGGATTCGGCGCCGCGCAACGACAAGGTCGTGAGTTTGCCGACGCCGCCTTGATTCGACAGATTGATGCCGGCGCGGCCGCGCAGCAGATCGGCGAGCGAAGCGGCCTGGCTGCGCTCGATTTCGGCGCGATCGACCACCTCGACCGGCGCGAGCGCGGCGTCGGCGGTGATCGCGGTGCGCGTGGCGGTGACGACGATACGATCGAGCACATCGCGCTCGGCATTGCTTTGCGGCGCGGTTTGCGCCGAGGCGGAGAAACAAAACAGAGAAGACGACAGAACGCTCGCGATCGCGAGCGTCAACGGTAAACGAGAATGCAACATGCGGACTCCATCGCGCACACCCGCGCGCGGTGATGAGGGGAGGAGTCGCGAGGAGAAGAGCGGCGCGTGCGGCCTGGGGCATGCGAAGGCGGGTGCGGAATCGGCGATCGTCGATGCGGTACGCGAAGCGCCCGCCGGATCGTCGAAGCCTGCGGTACGCGCATGCCGGCGACGTCGCCGCGACGCCCTCCGCATCGCAACCGTAGGCTTCATGGCCGGTCTCCGGGCTCGCGCGTTCGACCGTGAGGGCCGAGACCTTCGCGCCTTCCCACAGGCGAACCTGCAGTGGCGTTTGCGAAGGCGATCGCGCTTACCGTTGCGGGGGCAGCGCCGGCATTGCGTCGCAAAAGAATGATTGCGATGCGCACCGGCTTCCCGTTTCAACTCGACCGTCGGTGTCGATACGTTTCGACGGCCAAGTCACCATGAAGCGCGCGCAGTGTACCCGATCGAGATGCGCCATGCCGTTGCGGCATTGGCGTCGACGTTGCGCATGCGGCGAGTTCAGTCGTCGTGGCCGCCGCTGTCGGGTTCGTCGAACAGCGCGAGGCCGCCGGCCATCTCACCACTATCTTCGCGTTGATGCGTGGTGGTGGTCACCGGGCCCGCGGCGGGACGGCCGCGCGGTTGTGGCAGCAGCGCGACGGCGGCTTCGGCGGCGACCAGCAATTCGCTGCGACGTTCGGCCGGAATTTCCTGCCAATGGCAATCGAGCAGCGCGCCTTCCAGGGCATAAAGTAAATTCAAGCTCGGCTTGAAGCCCGCGCGTTTGACCTTCACGAAGGCTTCGAGCGCGCCGATCGCACGCAAATCCTCCTCCGTGCGTAAACCGACCTGCCGCAACCACGCGGCGCTTTTGGGGCCGATATTCCGCAACTTGAGAGGAGTAGCCATGCGAAGAGCCTTTGAAAGAGGAAGAGCGATGCGGACGGGTTTCTTGCGATCGCGGAGACGTCGCACGCGAACGCCTATGCCCGCGCGACGAGGAGCGCTATCGATGATCGAGATGCGTCGTGTCGACGCACGTCGCATCGATACACAGCGCGTCGAGGCATGACGCGACGATACGTTCTATCCCCACTTGATCTTCAACGTCGAAACGGTCCGGAAGCGGACTGTCCAGATCGAACACGCCGATCAGCGCGCCATCTCGCACCAGCGGCACCACCAATTCCGAACGCGAAGCGGCATCGCAAGCGATATGTCCCGGGAATGCGTGCACATCGGCGACGCGCTGCGTTTCGCGCGTACGCGCGGCGGCGCCGCAGACGCCTTTATCGAGCGGGATGCGCACGCATGCGGGCAACCCTTGGAACGGCCCGACCACCAATTCTCGACCGTCGTAGAAATAGAAACCGACCCAATTCAGATCGGGCAATGCGTGATAGACCAGAGACGACAGATTCGCGGCATTGGCGACGCGGTCGCGCTCCCCTTCGAGCAGCGCCTGCGCTTGCGCCGCCAGTTGCGCGTACTGCGCGGGCTTATCGCCGGTTAGACTGGATGCGGTATACATGCGTCGAGTTTAGCAGTCGGCCGCGACGAACGCGGCGATGCCTTCGCCGCAGCGCCGTCTCCGCACGAGATCCTCGCACCCACTCCCCGCACGAGTTCGCCGCACCGCAACGATGTCGCACATTCACGCTCCCTCGTCTTTCTTCTCGTGCTGCGTGCGCACACGACATCGCGGTTCGTGCGCGCGAGGGCAGGCCGCATGAGCGAGGACATGCGACGGCCGAATTCGTCATCGAAGGCGCCCGATGCGCCGCGCGCGGTCGGCTGGTACGTCACCGGCACCGATACCGGCGTAGGCAAAACCCTCGCGAGCGCGGCGCTGTTGCATCGATTGCATGCGGCGGGTTTGCGCGCGGTCGGCATGAAACCCGTCGCCAGCGGCTGCGTACGCACGGACGACGGTTGGCGCAACGAGGATGCGCTTCGATTGCAGGCCGCCAGCGTACCGATGCCCGCTTACGACGCGGTCAATCCTTACGCCTTGCCGTCGCCGACCGCGCCGTCGCTGGCCGCGGCGGAGATCGGCGTGCGGATCGATCCGGCGCGACTGGTCGCGGGCTATCGCGCCTTGGCCGCGCAGGCCGATGCGGTGGTGGTCGAGGGCGTCGGCGGTTGGGCCGCGCCGCTCGATCATGGCCTGGAGCAAGCCGATCTCGTCCGCGCGTTGGCGCTGCCGGTGGTGTTGGTGGTCGGCCTGCGTCTGGGCTGCCTGAATCACGCGCGGCTCACCGAGCGCGCGATAAGCGCCGACGGTTTGGCGCTGGTGGGTTGGATCGCCAATCGGATCGATCCGGCGTTTCGGGATGCCGAGGCTTATCTCGACCTGCTGGCGGAAGCGCTGCCGGCGCCGCGGTTGGGCGTTTTGCCGTACCGGTCGTCGCCTTCGGCGGAGGACGCGGCGCATGCCTTGGCGTTGCCGCCCGGGGTCATCCTGCCCACCGTGTGACGATGCGGCGAGCGTGGGGCGTTCCCAACGCGGCCGTGGCGTTCGAGTTCGGGCTTGCGGGTGTCGGGTCGATGCCCGATGCCGTCAGGGAGTTTCGGACACGAAAAAACCCGGCCTTTCGGCCGGGTTTTTCGGGAGCGAGACTGGCGTTTCGCGCGAGGCGAAGACCTAATCGAGCGATCAGCGCGCGTTCTTGCGACCGGTCGCGGCCTTGGCGGCCTTTTCGACGTCGGCTTTCACCGTTTCGGCGGCCGTTTCGAACTGCGACTTGGCGAGCTTGGCGATCGCTTCCTGGGTCTTGAAGGTACGGCCGAAGACTTCCTGGCCGGCGCCGATGGTGCGCTCGACGTTCTCGCGAGCGATCTGCACGCCCTTCGGCCACACGGCTTTGGCGCCGTCGACGTCGCGCACTTCGGCCAATTCGCCGAAGAAGGCGAAGGCGGCGTTCATGTTCTCTTCGATCGTGGCGAGCTGCAGGCCGAAGACGGCTTCGGTGTTTTCCAGGGCCAGACGACCGACCTGCGCAGTGGCGTCGGCGAACTGACGGGTCGACTTGGCGAACTGGTCGTTGAACTGCTGGTACATGGCGTGACTCCTAACGAATGGCGGCCTGGATTGGCCGTTGTGCGGTGCAACATAACGCCGACTTTGTTGCAATGCAACATTTTCGGATCGCCGTTCGTCGGAATGGAAAAACTCTTTTGAATACAGAGGATTATCTCTGAACGAACGCGATCGATGACCGGCTTATCGACGTTCGCCGCAGGGTCTTCGCGCGGAAACGCCGCCTCAAAGACGGCGATTCGGTACCCGGTCTCAATCGGCCGAAGGGCCGCGATAGCGACAGCCGGAGGTGCAAGTCTCGTGAACCACCACTTCGCTCAACGCCGGCAGTGCGGGCTTCAGGCGCTCCCAGATCCAGACCGCCAGGCGTTCGCTGGTCGGGTTCTCCAGGCCTTCGATCTCGTTGAGATAGTGATGATCGAGCCGGTCGTAGAGCGGCTTGAACGCGGCTTTGATGTCGGCGAAGTCCATCACCCAGCCGGCGCTCGGATCGATCGGCCCGGAGACGTGCAGCTCCACCCGGAACGAATGGCCGTGCAGCCGCGCGCATTTGTGGCCCTCCGGCACGTTCGGCAGACGGTGCGCGGCTTCGAGCGTGAAAACCTTGAAGATGTCCATGGCGTACGGCCGAGGCCTCGGGAGTGGGGCAAGTATCGCCCGCGGGCGAGGGAAGGCGTCAAAAACGAAAAACCCGCGTTCGCGGGCTTCGGGCAGGCGCAAGTTGGGACCGGCGCAGGAGGCGAACGGATGGTGGCTATGGGTGGACTCGAACCACCGACCCCAGCATTATGAGTGCTGTGCTCTAACCGGCTGAGCTACATAGCCACGGGGGGCGGGCATTGTCCATGCCGGGTCCCTCGCCGTCAACCGCGGCGAATGGCGAATACCGTTCTGGATGACGCTGCGAAGCCGCCCCCGGATAATGGCGGCCCCTCCCGTTCGTTCGCGTTGCGCCTGTCGGCGCCACTCCGTGGCCGACGGCCCCCTGCGCGATCGATCCGCCTCGGACGACGCCCATGAACACCGCTCACCGCAAGCCGCTGCCCGGCACCACGCTCGACTATTTCGACGCCCGCGCGGCGGTGGAAGCGCTGCGGCCCGGCGCCTGGGCCGGCTTGCCGTACACCTCGCGCGTGTTGGCCGAGAATCTCGTGCGCCGTGCCGATCCCGCGCGCGTGAGCGACTTTCTGTCGCAATTGATCGAACGCAAGCGCGACGTCGATTTCCCCTGGTTCCCGGCGCGCGTGGTCTGCCACGACATCCTCGGCCAGACCGCGTTGGTCGATCTCGCCGGCCTGCGCGATGCCATCGCCGATCAGGGCGGCGACCCGGCGCAGGTCAATCCGGTCGTGCCCGTGCAGTTGATCGTCGATCACTCGCTGGCGGTGGAGTGCGGCGGCTACGACCCGGATGCGTTCGCGAAGAATCGCGCGATCGAAGACCGCCGCAACGAGGATCGTTTCCATTTCATCGACTGGACAAAGCGTGCGTTCCGCAATGTCGATGTGATTCCGCCGGGCAACGGGATCATGCATCAGATCAATCTGGAGCGGATGTCGCCGGTGATCGGGGCACAGGATGGAGTTGCTTATCCCGACACCTGCGTCGGCACCGACAGCCACACGCCGCACGTCGACGCGCTGGGCGTGATCGCGATCGGCGTCGGCGGTTTGGAAGCCGAGAACGTGATGCTCGGCCGCGCCTCGTGGATGCGGCTGCCCGACATCATCGGCGTCGAACTGACCGGCAAACCGCAGCCGGGCATCACCGCGACCGATATCGTGCTGGCGCTCACCGAATTCCTGCGCAAACAAAAAGTCGTCGGCGCGTATCTGGAATTCCGCGGCGAAGGCGCGGCGGCGTTGACGCTGGGCGACCGCGCGACGATTTCGAACATGGCGCCGGAATACGGCGCGACCGCGGCGATGTTCTTCATCGACGCGAACACGCTGGACTATTTGCGTTTGACCGGCCGCAGCGATGAGCAAGTCGCGTTGGTCGAAACCTATGCGAAGACCGCTGGCCTGTGGGCGGACGCGCTGGCGACCGCGCAGTACGAGCGCACGCTGACGTTCGATCTGTCGACGGTGGGCCGCAATATGGCCGGGCCGTCCAACCCGCATGCGCGC
>JAGNNB010000534.1 GCA_017990865.1 Lysobacteraceae bacterium | reverse complement strand
TCGAAATTCGCGGGTTCGGCAGTTTTTCGCTGCATTACCGCCCGCCGCGCACCGGGCGCAACCCGAAGACGGGCGACGCCGTCGCCTTGCCGGGTAAGCATGTGCCGCATTTCAAACCGGGCAAAGAGCTGCGCGACCGCGTCAGCGGCGTGGTGCCGTTGCCGCCGGAAGATTGATCCGCGCCGCGGAGACCGCCGCGCGATCCGCCTCCGGTCGGCTTCCTGCGCTTTAGCGTTTCGCTCGCGCGTTGGCATGTCGATGGAACGTCCCTCTCGATACCCGATGCCCACCCGTGATGCCGCCCGCGAAATCGCCGATGCGTCGGTGCGCGAGAGGCTCTACACTGTCTTTCTGTCTCCGAGCATGAGCCTGTCGAGATGATTCGTCCGATCCGTGCGTTGCTCGCCATTGTGTTCCTCGCCGGCGGCGCGGCGCTCGGCGCGCTGAATCCGACTCTTGTCGAGGTCGATCTTGGAGTGACGCGTTTCGATGCGGCGCTGGGCGTGGTGATGTTGGGCGCGTTGTTGTTGGGCGTGTTGCTCGGTGGCGCGGCGTTGACGGTCTCGGTGATCGTGCCGATGCGTCATCGCCTGTTGCGCGAACGCAAAACCGCGGAACGCGCCGCCGTCGCGCCGACGCGAACCGCAGACCTGGAGGATGCCGCGCATGGACTTCATCAGTGAGTGGTTCTGGTTTTTCCTGCTGATTCCGTTGGCGGCGGTGTGCGGCTGGGTCATCGGCCGACGCGGCGGCGAGCGCCACAGCGACAATCAAGTCAGCAAGCTGTCGACGACGTATTTTCGCGGCCTCAACTACCTGCTCAACGAGCAGCCGGACAAGGCGATCGAGTTGTTCCTGCACGTCGCCGAACTCGACAAGGACACCTTCGAAACCCAGGTCGCGCTCGGACATTTGTTCCGCCGGCGCGGCGAGGTCGATCGCGCGATTCGCCTGCATCAAGGGCTGGTGCAGCGCAACGATTTGAGCGACCCGCAGAAAGTGCAGGCGTTGCTGGCGCTCGGCGAAGATTACATGCGCTCGGGTTTGCTCGATCGCGCCGAAACTGTGTTCACCGATTTGGCGAAACTCGATGCGCGCGCCCCGCAGGCCTTGCGGCATCTGATCGGCATCTATCAGAGCGAACGCGATTGGCAGAAAGCCATCGAAATGGCCACGCGCTACGAAGCCGAGACCGGCGAGGCGATGGGCAAGTTGGTCGCGCAGTTCGAATGCGAACTCGCCGAGCGTCTGCGTTCGGCCGGCGATATCGACGGCGCGAGCGGCGCGGTCGCGCGCGCGTACGCGGCGGATTCGACCTCGGTGCGCGCCGGGATGTTGGAAGGACGCATCGAATTCGATGCCGGGCGCTTCGCGGGTGCGGTCCGCGCTTATGAGCGCGCCGCGCGACACGATCCGGATTTCCTGCCGGAGATTCTGCCGTCGCTGTTGGTGAGCTACGAACAGGTCGGCGACCCGACCGGCGGCCGCGCCTTCCTCACCGAAATGTGCGAGCACTACCGCGGTATCGCCCCCGTGCTGGCGCTGACGCGATTGGTCGAAGCCTCCGACGGTGTGCATGCGGCGCGCGATTACCTGGCGCGGCAATTGAAAGAGCGCCCATCGGTGCGCGGCGAGGCTGCGCTGATCGATTTGAGCATCGCCGACCGCACCGACCCGGTCGCCACCTTGCACGACCTCAAGCACGTCACCGAACAACTGCTTGTCCGCAACCCGAGTTATCGCTGCAACCGCTGCGGTTTCGGCGCGCGCAGCCATCACTGGCAGTGCCCGAGTTGCAAGGAATGGGGCTCGGTGAAGCCGCTGCTCAATTACGCCGTCGTCTGATCGTGATGGCGTTCGGCGGATCGTCGAAAAGCGCGCGTGATGCGCGTTTTTCGAGCCACGCGTTCGGCGCGTGTCCGAACGCGCGCTCGATCGCTTTTACGCGATGTCTGCGGAGTCGCGCATGACGCTGCGGTTCGATTGGCTGCTCTGGTTCGCGCTGTACGCCGCGTTGGGTTACGTCGGTGCGGGTTTGGCGCGTCGTTACGCCCTGCAGCGACGATTGATGGACGAACCCGGCGAGCGTCGCAGCCACACCGTGCCGACGCCGCGCGGTGGCGGTATCGCGATCGTCGCCGCGTTGTCGATCGCGGCGCTCGCGTTGATCGTTCGGCAACCGCGCGAGATCGTGGCGACGGCGAGCGGATTGCTCGGTCTATGGCTCGTCGCCAGCGTCGGTTGGATCGACGATCATCGGCCGCTCTCGCCGTGGTTGCGTCTGGCGGTGCATGGCATCGCCGCGACCGCGCTCGCGACGGGCGCCTTTCTCGGCGGCGAGTCGTTGGCGGCAGCCGCTACGACCTGGGTGTTGTGTCTGGTGTTGGTGAACGTCTGGAACTTCATGGACGGCATCGATGGTCTCGCCTCGACCCAGGCGGCGCTGGTCGCAGCGGCGTTCGCGTTCTGCGCAGGCAGCGCTTCCAGCACGTTGTTGGCGCTAGCGGCGATCGGCGCCATCTTCGGATTCTTGCCGTTCAATCTACCGAAGGCGCGATTGTTTCTCGGCGATGTCGGCAGCGGTGCGCTGGGCTATGCCATGGCGTGGTTGGCGGGGCTCGCGATGGTT
>JAGNNB010000533.1 GCA_017990865.1 Lysobacteraceae bacterium | reverse complement strand
CTGCGGAGAATGAGCGGCCGCGCTCGTTCTGTCCGATATAGGCATAGCCGCGATCGATCGCTTCAACGACCTGGCGCAGTGTGCCGCCCTGCAGCGTGTTCATGTTGTACGGCGTGCGTACGAAGATCGTCGGGACCGGGCCTGTTGCGTCCTTCGGACGATAGATGTCGGTCGAGAGATGGATGCCGTCACGCATCGGCATCAGCACCTTGCGCTCGATTACGGCGCGGCGCTGCAGCTCGGCTTCGAGCGCGGGCTGGCTCCATTTCGAATAATCAGTCGGCGCATTGTCGCTGGCGACTGGCAGAGCGGAGCTTGGCTGGACCTGAAGCGTCAGCGTCGCGGCCGCGACGGCCGCAAGACTGAGACAGGCAAGGAAGGTCTTTTTCATGAAACGCCCCGGATGGAATTAGCAAAAGGCTATCAGCGTTGCGCCGCGATTGCCAAGCTGGCGGCAGGAACGCCGTGACGTTGCCGCCACAGCGCGAGGGATTCGACGCGCGACAGGACCGCGCAACGCAAAGGAGCGCGGTTACGTTGGGAACGGCGTTTCTCTCTTTATGTTTAGATAGGCGAAAGCGGCCTGTCGGACCGTTCGCAAGCCGAAACGGCCGGTCTATATGTCGGGCGATGACGACGCAGGCCGCAAACGACATCGCCGCGAAGGCTCTGCCCGCCGCTCAGATCGGGCGGGTGGTTTTCATCGCCTTTCTGGGCCTTGCGGCAATCGCCTGGATCGGGATTGCGGTGGCGGCGAATTCGCGCACACCGGGTCTTGTTGGATTTGCTGCATCCATGTTTGGCGGTTTCTTTGTCGCCGTGCTGATCGCGGCCGTGGGCGGCGGGATCGCGCTGAAACTTTCCGAACCGCGCGCGAACGCGCCGCCATCGCCCGTAATGGGCGCCGACGAGTTGGGCGATGAGATGCACGCGATCCTCACAGACCTCGAGACCTATCGTCAGCATGTTGCACAGCAGGTCGAAGAACGCTCGGCGTGGCGCGTACCGGCTTGCGCGGGCGTGGGACTTTGCGTGTGGACGCTGACGGCGCTCGCGGGCGCGCCAGGCGGAGCGATGGATTTCGTCGTGGTGATGATCGTCGGCGGTCTCGCCGGGTATTTCTGGTCGGTGAAGGAACTTTCGCAGCAGTATGCGAAACTCTATCGCGAGCGCGTTCTGCCTCGTCTGGCGGCGTCGTTCGGCGAGATCACCTGGCGCGATGCAGTGATGCCCGATCTGGCTCGGCTGAAAGCGGAGCATGTGTTCCGCAGCTTCGGCGAAGCGCGTGCGACCAACGAGCTTGCCGGAACGTATCGCGGACTGCCGATCAACATTGTCGAACTCAAGTTGATGAGCGCCGAAGAGAAGAAGAAGGACGAAGCGGTTTTCGACGGCCTTCTCATCGACATCGACCTCAAGCGCGACACTGGCGCTACAACCGCTGTGGTTTCGGATGCCGGTGCGTTCGGCAATCTGCGCGATCGGCTCGATTCCAGCGGACGCCAGCGGGTCAAGCTGGAGGATGTGGAATTCGAACGCGTGTACGAAGTCTATGCGACCGACCAGATCGCAGCGCGCGCCCTGCTCCATCCCGCACTGATGGAGCGTCTGCTCCAGCTTGGCGGGCGAGGTGATTTTGGACGGCCGGTCCTGCTGTGTACGGGGTCGCGCCTTACCGTTGCGACGCCGAACGCTCTGGGGCGCGCCCTGTTCGAGCCGCCCAGTTTCACGAAACCTGCCGCCAATCGCGAGACACTGTTGAGGCTGCGCGGCGACATTGAGGCAGCGCTGGGACTTGCAGACGCGCTGGTAGATCTCGATCACCGGTTCGGTGCGACGGCGCGCTAGCTGCTCGCTCCGCTGCGGCGCGCTTCCCAGTTGACCGGTCTGCGCATCCCCCCTAATTCGCGCCACCCGGTGCATGCTGCCTTGCTCAATGCACCCTACGACCCGGGCGGGGTTTGATCCCCCGACGGCGCCAGGAGAAAGATGATGTCCCGCAAGAAAAAGGGCGAGCCGGTTCATGGCTGGCTGGTGCTCGACAAGCCCGAGGGCGTGACCTCGACGCAGGCGGTTGGGATTTGCCGCCGTGTGTTCAACGCGCAGAAGGCGGGACATGGCGGCACGCTGGACCCGCTGGCGTCTGGTATCCTGCCGCTGGCGTTTGGCGAGGCGACCAAGACGGTCGGCTACGTCATGGAAGCGGACAAGGATTACGTGTTCACGATCCGCTGGGGGTCTTCGACCACCACGCAGGATCGCGAAGGCGCCGTAACGGGCACGTCGGACGTGCGGCCAACGCGCGGGGCGATCGAAGAGGCGCTGAAGTCATTCATTGGCGAGATCCAGCAGACGCCGCCGATCTATTCCGCGATCAAGGTTAATGGCGAGCGGGCTTATGATCTCGCCCGCGAGGGGGAAGACGTGGAGCTGCAGCCGCGCACCGTGGTGGTGCACTCGGCCGCACTGGTGGATTGCCCGTCCGAGGACCTCGCGGTGATCGCTGTAACTTGCGGAAAAGGCTTTTATATCAGGGCACTGGTGCGTGACCTAGCGGCTGCCGTAGGGGCCGAGGGGCATGTTGCGGCGCTGCGCCGAACGCGGGTCGGATCGTTTTCCGTGGACGCGGCAATTGAGC
>JAGNNB010000532.1 GCA_017990865.1 Lysobacteraceae bacterium | reverse complement strand
GGCTGATCCTCCGGCCGTCCACAGCGACCCGCCGCACGCGCCGTCATGCACGCCCTGTCCGCTTTCGGTAACGACGATCCGGTCGAACGCCTCGACCGCCTGCTGCCGCAGACCCAATGCGGGCAACGTGGCTACACCGGTTGTCGGCCCTACGCCGAAGCGATGGCACGCGGCGAGGCGGGTATCGACCGCTGTCCGCCCGGAGGCGATGGCGGCGCGCGCGCGCTGGCGCATGCACTGGGCGTGCCGCCCCTGCCCTACGACCGCCGTCGCGGCGCCTGCATACCGGCGCAGGTCGCGGTGATCGTCGAAGCCGATTGCATCGGCTGCACCAAATGCATTCAGGCCTGCCCGGTGGACGCCATCGTCGGCGCGTCGAAGCGGATGCATACCGTGATCGAACCGCTGTGCACCGGCTGCGAGCTGTGCTTGCCGGTCTGCCCGGTCGATTGCATCGTGCTTGAAGCGCCGAACGACGAGAAAATCGACGAGGAGGCCCCGCGATGACCTACCGCACCCTGGACGCCGCCGCGATTCTCGACACCTGCGAGCGGCTGAGCGCGCGCATCGAAGAGCGTTTTCCCGAATCCGGGCTATCCAACGTCGCCCGCGAACTGGTCGAACTCTCGCGCGAATCGAGACGGCGCATCGACGATATCCGCAAACCCTTCTGGCCGGTGCGCATCGGCGCCGGCATCGTGCTCGCGCTGATCATCGCGATCGCGATCGGCGTCGGCGTTTCGGCGCAAATGCCCTCAACGCGCATCGAACTGTTTTCGTTGCTGCAAATCGCCGAAGCCGCGATCAACGACGTGATCTTCCTCGGCATCGCGACGTTCTTCCTGTTGACCATCGAAGCTCGGCTCAAACGCCGCAAAGCGTTGCGCGCGCTGCATCAACTGCGCAGCATCGCGCACGTCATCGATATGCATCAATTGACCAAGGACCCGGAGCAACTGCTGTCCACCGACATGACCACCTCCTCGTCGCCCGATCGCGGTCTATCGCGCTTCGAATTGGCGCGCTATCTCGATTACTGCTCGGAAATGCTGTCGATCGTCAGCAAGATCGCCGCGCTGTATCTGCAATATCTCGACGACGCGCTGGTGCTAGGTGCGGCCAACGACATCCAGAACCTGACCTCGGGCCTGTCGTCGAAGATTTGGCAGAAGATCATGATCGTCGACGGCGTCATCCCCAGCACACGCGAGCGGGCGACGGAAACCCGATCGAGTTAAGAGCCTGTTCAAAATCGTCGCGAGCGATGGGGATTTCGCGCCGCCCGCAGCGCAGAAAGCGCAATGTACGTGGAGGTACATGAGCATTTCGAGCAGCGGACGGCGCGAAAGCACCGAGCGCAGCAGATTTTGAGCAGGCTCTAAGGCGCGGCGGAACGCTCCGCGCACGCCGCGCAGAGTCGCACCACGTCGTAACCTTTCGCGCGCAATTTCTCGACGACGCCATCGTCGCCGAGCAAATGCAAGGAGCCGACGACGACCAAGGTGTCGTCGGTGCCGCCGCGCTTGAGCCGCGCTTCCAATTTCGGCAGCCACGCATCGTTACGGGCGACATTCACGCGCCGGTAGAGGTCCGGAAAGTCGCGCCGCAATTCCGACGCCATCTCGCGCCAGAGCGCATCGGTATCGCCTTTGCGCCAATCCGCGTGCATCTTCAGCGTATCGCCGCCGCCCTCTTCCGAAGCGATCAAGGCCTCTTCGAGAAATTGCATTTGTTCGCTGGCGCTCATGCCATCGAAGAACGCGATTTGCTCGGCCGCGCGCTCCAGGCCCGCGGTCGGTTTGCCAGCCGCGACGGCGCGATCGGAAAAATGTTGATCCAGTCCGAGCGCGTGATCCAGTCCCAGCTTGTTCATCTCGGTGAGCGAGATCAGCAGCCCCGCATACCAGGGTTCGAAGCGCAGGAAGGCCTCCGCGTCGAGCCCCATCGCCGACAAGGCGGCGCCGTTGGCGCCGAGCCATCGCTTCAACTTCTGAGCCATCTCGGGCGATAAGCGTCGATCGAGCGTCTCGCCCGCGGGCAAGGTGCCGGCGCGCGCCATCGCTTGCGGCAAATCGGGCGAGGCCAATTCTTCTGGTGCCAACTCGAACACCACCGCTTCGGCGTCGTCGAACGCCGCATCGACATCGGCCGACAGCGGGTAATCCTCGGGTTTCAGCAGATGAAACGAACCGAGCAAGTACAAAGAATTATCGGCATCCGAGACTTTCCACAACAGCGGCACCGGGGGACCCGACGCCGACATCGCGCGTTTCGCGGCCCACAAATGCGCCGCGCCGAACAACGCCGCCGTCGTCGCCGCAGCGGCGAGAAAAATCGCGATGTTGGTGCGCGATATCTTCATTGCGCCGGTTGCGGCTGTGGTTTTCCGCCGTAACGTTTCTCGCCTGCCGTCACCGCGAAATCGAGGCGGTTATCGCGCGGCGCGAGGATCGCGGTGGTATACGAGGTGAACCCCGAGGGCGGGTTGTAGGCGCGATTCAAATCGACCGTAATCGGGCCTTGCGACGCGACCCGCGGCAAATCGATATAGCGGCCTTGGCCGTAGGAATCGTGCCCGCTGGTCATGTCGGCGAAGATCAACAGCCAATCCGGTGTACCGACATCCAACACGTCCAGTTTGTAGG
>JAGNNB010000531.1 GCA_017990865.1 Lysobacteraceae bacterium | reverse complement strand
TACCTGTATTCGCACGGTTGGCGCATGGCGTTGGCCGCGATGAATCTGGGCAACATAGGAGACTTCGCCGATGTTCTTTGACGGCTCGCGTTATCAACGAATTCTCGACGCCGCGTTCGCGGACGGCGAGGGGGCGACGCGCACGATCAAGCGCACGCGCGAACCGCTCGCCACCGAGCTGGCGATGATTTATCAGGTGCGCGAAGGCGATCGCCTGGATTTGCTGGCGAACCAATTCTTCCACGACCCGCGCAAGTGGTGGCTGATCGCCGATGCCAACCCGGATGCGATGACGTTGGAAGAACTGCTCGTGCCCGGACGCCTGTTGCGCATCCCGAAAAACCGCAATCCCTGACATCCAACCGATCGACCTCTAGGACCCGAACCGCGTGCCCGCGATCCCCACCGCCTCCGACCGTTCCTTCAGTTGCGCCGTCCGCGTGAACGGCAGCGTGGACGCGTCGTTGTTGCAGTGCGTGCAGTCGGTGACAGTGGAAGAGGACTTGGACGTCGGCTCGTCCTGCGCGATCGAACTGCAGGCCTGCCGCAACGACGACGGCAGTTGGCCGTATCTGGAAGACGAAAACCTTCAGGTCTGGAACCGGGTCACGGTCTTCGCCGCATTCCCCAAGCAAACCGAAGTGGTGTTCGACGGCTACATCTCGCATGTGGACTGTCAGACCGACGAGTCGCAATCGAACATGACCGTCTCCATTCGCGGCGTCGATGCGTCCTATCACATGAATCAAGAGGATAAGGCGCGGATCTGGCGCGCCAAATCCTACGAAGACATCGCCAAAGAGATCATCGCCGAGTACGAATTCAAGCCGATCGTGGCCGAACCGCCCAGCGGTGGCGAACCGCCGCTGCAAATCGCGCAGCGCGGCAGCGATCACCGCTTCCTGCGCGAGTTGGCGCGCCGCCGCGGCTACGAGTTCTACGTGCTGGGCGCGAACGCGTACTTTCGTCCGCCGCAATTGGGCGAAACGCCGCAAAAGCTCATCGCGGTGAATTTCGGCGAAGAGACCAATTGCCACCATCTGCGGTTCCAGACCGACGGCACCGCGCCGACCGTGGCGCAGGTGACGTACTTCGATGCGATGGAAGGCGTCGCCGTCACCGATATGGTGGAGTCTTCCGGGCTCGATGAAATGGGCACGCAGCCGCTGTCCTCGCTGCGCGGCGCGGTGGCGATGCCGCAATCGCGCCGGATCGCGCGCGGGCACGGTTTCCATTCCGGCGCGCAGGCCAGCGAATACGCCGCCGGTATGTTGAGGCGGAACGGTTGGTGGGTTACCGGCGCCGGGACGCTCGACGGCCTGCTGTACGGCGTCGTCTTGCGCAGCCGCAAAACGGTGACGGTGAAAGGCGCGGGCCGCAATTACAACGGCGTGTATTACGTGCGCAAAGTGCAGCACCGCTTGACCATGCGTACCTACGACATGCAATTCGAGCTGGTGCGCAACGCGCTGGGGCAGTTGGGCAGCGAGAACTTCGAAGGCGAGTCCTCCTCGTCCTCGTCGCCGCCCGCGATGGGCGGCGGCATCGACACCGATCCGATCGAAGTGGCCGCGGAAGGCCCACGCGTGTTGCCGGCATGAGGAACGACCAATGAACGCATCTGCCGCCGCCATGTCGCAAGGTACCGAGCGCGTCGAGCGCCTGGAAAACCAGTACTACGGCAAGTACCGCGCCGTCGTGGTCGATAACAAGGACCCCGACCAACTCGGACGCCTGCGCGTTTGGGTGCCGAGCCTGTTTCCCACCGAAGGCGACGCCGTGCCGGACGATCCGGAAAGCCCGTCGGTTTGCGATTGGGCGTGGCCATGCCTGCCCTTCGGCGGTAGCCCCGATCAAGGTTTGTTCTTCGTGCCCGAAAAGGACAGCAAAGTGTGGGTCGAATTCGAGGAGGGCAATCTCGATAGCCCGATCTGGGTCGGCGTGTTCTGGTCGGCGCCCGGCGGCGCGACCGAAGTGCCGAAAGAAGCGCAGGACATGGAAGACAACGAGCCCAAGCGCCGGGTGCTGAAGACCTCCAGCGGGCATCTGCTCGAGTTCTGCGATATCGAAGGCAAGGAAAGCATCACCATCCGCCACAAAGACGGCGCGACGCTCAGTTTCGACGAGAAGGGCAGCATCACCCTCGGCAACAAGAACGGCAGCTTCGTCTATCTCAACGCCGAGGACGGCGAAGTGGCGATCGCCGACGAAGGCGGCAACAACGTGCGCTTGGGCGAATCCAATATCACCCTGACCAACAAGGACGGCAGCGTGATCGATATGGCGGGCACCGCGGTGCAGGTGATCGCCAAGAACGTGATGGTGCGCAGCGACACGATTTCGTTGGGCGAGGGCGCGATGGAGCCGGCGATTCTCGGCCGCGCGTTCGCGTCGATCTTCGACGCGCATACGCATCCGACCGCGCTCGGCCCGTCCGGCCCGCCGATTCCGGTGCCGATGCCGTTGTCCGCGCCGACGCATCCGGCGATGTCCAAATCCGTGACCTTGAAGTAGGAGACGGACCATGACCTGCGTCTGCCGCATTCCCTCGCTGCCGATTCCATCGCTGGTGATTCCGTTGCCGATTCCGAGCCTGCCGCCGCTGCCCTCGCTGCCGGCGCTGCCGAAATTGCCGGCCTTGCCCGCGCTGCCGTC
>JAGNNB010000084.1 GCA_017990865.1 Lysobacteraceae bacterium | reverse complement strand
CTCGCATTCGTTGCCGCACGCCAAAGCGCGCAAAGCGGTCGAAGAAATGGCGGAGAAGCTCGCCGAACGCTTCGAGATCGAGCACGAATGGGACGGCGATACGCTGCTGTTCAATCGCTCCGGCGTGGACGGCAAGATCGCCTTGTCGCCCAAGGAGTTGCACGTCACCGCGAAGCTGGGCTTCCTGGTCTCGATGTTCAAAGACTCGATCGAACAGGAAATCCGCCGCGTGCTGGAAGAACGCTTCAGCTGATCGGCGCCGGTTGCGCGGTTTTGCGGCGGTTTGTGGGTTGTGGGAGCGGCGTAAGCCGCGACGCAACCCTAGGTTTCACTGCAGGTTCGCGGCTTACGCCGCTCCCACAGTCGCTACTACAAACCTCCACGGCCGAGGCGATCTATCGGTCACGAATGGCCTTGCCGCCCTTGGCCTTGGGCGGATGCGCATCGGGCAGCGGTGCGAACGGTTCGGGATGGTTCGCGAACAGCCGCCGCGCCACTTCGCGTTCGCTGCGCTCGATGTCGGCGATGAAATCGGCGACATCGTCCAACTCGGCGTAAGCGCCGAAGCCGCGTTCGAGAAAGGTCTGCAACTCGCCGAACCCGGCCGCGCGCGCCGGGCCGCGCAGCATCGCCAGCAGCGTGGACACCCCGCGCGTGCGCAGGGCGTGGCCCAGGCCGTAACCGGCGACCATGATCAAATCGATCTGATGCGCACGCAGCCGCTGCAGACCAACTTCGCGATAAGCACGGGCATACAGCGCATCGTCCAGCGTTTTGCGCTGCGGGGCGATGCGATGCAGCGCTTCGGCCATGCGCAGATCGAAGGCGTGACTGAGCGCGCCCAGTTCGATCGCATCCACCAGCGTTTCCACCAGTGTCTGCGGCATCAGGCGCAGCATCATCGGCGCCACCCGCGCGATATCCGCGTCGCGGCGGCTGAAATCGCGGTCGCCGTAGAGATCGGTGAGAAAGAACTCCGCGGCCGGGCGACGCTTGGGGTCTTGCATGAACCCTTCGAAGCTCGCCGCCAGACGCGCCGCCTGCCAGCGTCGCACTTCGGCCAGCCAGCGCAGGCCATTACGCGGTTCCAGGTCGGGGTCGTGCACCTCGTTGTGCCACGCCAGCCGGCGCGTCAAATGCGCGCCGAGTTCGCGTTTGCTCAAGCGACGACGGCCCTGCAGCGGATTGGGAGTGACGATCTTCATCGCGGCGATGATCGGCCGCTTGCCTCGGAACGACAAGCCCACGCAGACAACAATGCGGGCGAGGCGCGCGACGCGACCCCAGCGGCATCGTCGCAACGACCTCCGGCGCACGCACGCGCGGAGACGGCGAAGCGATCGACGAAACGCGACGAAGCCCCGACGAATCAATCGTTTGAGTCGCATCGAACGACGGTCGAGTCGGCGACTTGCGCTGGCGCGAGTCCCCGCGCCAGGGTTTCGGCTACACTCGACCGATTCCGCTCGCAACGTTCGCATGCTCTCTCTCCACGCCGCTCCGCGCGCCACGCACGCCAAAACCGCCTCCCGCAAACGTCCTCGCGCCGCCACCGGTCGAATCGGCTTGGCGATCGCCGGCGGCGGGCCGATCGGCGCGATGTACGAACTGGGCGCCCTGCGCGCGCTCGACGACGCCCTCGACGGCATCGATCTGACGCGAATGGATTGCTACGTGGGCGTCAGCAGCGGCGCGTTTCTCGCCGCCGGCCTCGTCAACCGCATGACCACCGCGGAGATGTGCCGGATCTTCATCACCGGCGACGGCGATGATGTGCGTTTCCGCCCGGAAACCTTCCTGCGCCCGGCGGTCCTGGAATATGTGCGCCGCGCTTCGGCGCTGCCGCGACTGACCTTGGAATGGTGGGGCAGCCTGCTGACCCAGCGGGAATCCCGGCTGTCCGACCTGATCATGCGCTTCGGCGGTTTGGTGCCGGCGGGATTGTTCGACAACGTGGAAGTCGAGCGATTCCTGCGCGATATCTTCACCCGTCGCGGCCGCAGCAACGATTTCCGTTCTTTGGACCGCGAGTTGTACGTGGTCGCGGTCGATCTGGACAGCGGCGAAGCCGTGCGCTTCGGCGGCCCGGGGTGGGAAGACATTCCGATCTCCCGCGCCGTGCAAGCCAGTTCCGCGCTCCCGGGCCTGTATCCGCCGGTGGAAGTCCGCGGCAGGCATTACGTCGACGGCGCCCTGCGCCGCACCATGCACGCCTCGGTGCTGCTGGAGCGCGGCATCGACCTGCTGATCGGCATCAATCCGCTGGTGCCGTTCGACTCCACCAAGCAAGACAGCGACAGCGGCTTCGCCAGCGGCGATCCCGAACCGCACCGTATCTGGCAGGGCGGTTTGCCTGCGGTGATGTCGCAAACCTTCCGCACTCTGCTGCAATCGCGCATGCAGGTGGGCTTGGCGAAATACGCGCAGCAGTACCCGAAGATCGACCAGTTGATCTTCGAGCCGAATTCCAATGACGGCGAGATGTTCTTCACCAACGCTTTCAGCTTCGCCAACCGTCGCCGAGTTTGTCAGTTGGGCTATCGCAATACCCTGCAAGATTTGCGTAACCGCGCCGATGCCCTGGGCCCGGTGCTCGCCGCGCACGGCATTCGCCTGCGCGAAGACATCTTGAACGACAAGCACCGCACGGTGCTCACCGGTATCGGCGCCCCGCCCCCGCGCAGCACGGAAACCACCGCACGCCTACGCCGAGCACTGGACGAAACCGAAGTTCTGATCGCCAAGCGCAAGCGCGGATAAGTCGGGAATCGGGAATCGGGAATCGGGAATCGTAAAAGCGAAACACCTGATGTCATCCCGAGCGCAGCGAGGGACCTGCTTTTCAATCGGCGAAGAACAAAAACAGGCCCCTCGCTGCGCTCGGGATGACATTGTTTACGACGCGAAGCCGCGCCGATGCTGCAGATCGCCCATTCCCCATTCCCCATTCCCCATTCCCCATTCCCGATTCCCGGGCTTGTGTGAATACTCTAGACAACTGCTTCATCCTGCTGCGCAATCCATCACGCGCCCGCTGGGAGGGCATCCATGGCTAAGTTCAAGAAAACCGCCGGCAAACAATCGGCGTCCGCGTCCAAAGCCTCGCAAGCCGAGCAACTCACCAAGAGCATCAGCGAGTCCGCGCAGCAGATCTGGCTCGCCGGCGTCGGCGCGTTCTCGCGCGCGCAGGCCGAAGGCACCAAGCTGTTCGAAGGCCTGGTGAAAGAAGGCATGGGTCTGGAGCAGACCATGCGCAAATTCGCCGGCGGTCGCGCCGATGTGGTGCGCGATGTGGTGGAAAGCCGCGTGGGTCAAGCCCGCGAACGCGCCACCGATACCTGGGACAAGCTGGAAAAAGTGTTCGAAGACCGCGTGCAGCGCGCGTTGGTGAAGCTCGGCGTGCCGAGCCGCGAAGACCTCAACGATCTGAGCGCCCGCGTCGAAACCCTGACCGGCGAACTGCGTCGTCAAAACGGCACTGCGCCCGCCCGCAAGGCGACGAAGAAAGCCGCGAAGAAGGCCGCCGCGCCGGCTCGCAAAGCGACGAAAGCAGCGAAAGCGCCGGCCGCGAAGCGCGGTCGTAAGCCCAAATCCGCTTCCGCCGCCGAGTAATCGTGTCGCGTTTGCGTGTCGGAGCAGCAAGCTCCGACACGCAAACGCAACCGACATTCGATACGCTTGCGCCATCGTCGGCCGCGGCCGATACTGAATCTCATCTCGCGTCGGCAACGACGCAAGATTCGGCGGCCGAAAGCCGTCTTCGCCCGCCAATCGGTTCCGAAGTCAGAGCTCCCCTCCCCTCACGACTTCAGATTGGCGGGTTCTTTTTACCTGCGATAACGAGCATCATCGCGAGCGAACACGGGGACGCGGCGTCCGATCGCGACGATGCGAGCGACAAAAATCCGATGCGAAGAAAAAGGCAGCCCTGCGGCTGCCTTTTTCGTTACGCGTCGATCCGAATGTGTCCCCGCTTCCGCACGAACTCTCGTCGGCGCATCGGCCATCGCCGAAGCGAGGGCCGACGCATCCGCTGCGCAGGTACCGATTACCAATGCACGCCGCGCATCAGGGCCGCGAACGCGATCTGCTCCTGGCTCGGCGCCGTATCCTTGCCCTTCTCGCCCTTGGCCGCGGCCGAATCCGGGAACAGCTCGAACGCCGTGCTCATGACCACTTCGTAAGCCTTCGGCGCCACCGCATTGAGGACCGCCGAGAAAATGCCGAGGCGCGTCGCGATCCGGCTGGGTTTCTCGATGATGCCCTTCACCACCAGATCGGCGGCTTCTTCCGGGCTCAAGGTCGGCACGCTGTCGTACATCTTGGTCGGCGCGATCATCGGCGTCCGCACCAGCGGCATATTGATGGTCGTGAAGCTGATGCCCTTGCCCGACAATTCGCCCTGCGCGCAGCGGCTGAATGCATCCAACGCCGCTTTCGACGCGACGTAGGCCGAGAACCGCGGCGAACTGGCCAACACACCGATCGAACTGATATTGATGATGTGGCCTTTCCGACGTTGGATCATCGCCGGCATGAAGCCCATGATCAGGCGCAGGCAGCCGAAATAGTTGAGCTGCATCGTGCGTTCGAAGTCGTGGAAGCGGTCGTAGCTCAATTCGATCGAGCGGCGGATCGAACGGCCGGCGTTGTTCACCAGAATATCGACGTGGCCGTGATCCTTGAGGATGGTCGCCACCAGGCGGTCGCAATCGGCCATATCGGAAAGATCGGCGGTGTAAGCGAAAACCTTGCCGCCGGCTTTCTTCATTTCGTCGCGGGCTTTGAACAGTTCCTCTTCGCCGCGGGCGACGATGACCGTGATCGCGCCGGCTTCCGCCACGCGCTGCGCCGTGGACAAGCCGATACCGGACGAGCCGCCGGTGACCACGACCACTTTGTTGCGCACCTTGCCCTTGAGCGTGCGATCGACGAACAAATCCGGGTCGAGATGACGCTCCCAGTAATCCCACAAACGCCAGGCATAGGTGTCGAGCTTCGGCACCGAAATCCCGCTGCCCTTGAGCGCGCGCTCGGTTTCGCGATTGTCGAAACGCGTGGGATAAGTAATGAATTTCAACACGCCCTTCGGAATCTTGAAGTCGCGCAACAGCATGCCGACGAAACGCTTGACCGGCGGCAGGCTGCCGACCGCGCCGCGGATGCCGCTGGGTACGAAGGCGAACATGCGCGCGTCGAGGCGCATGGTCATTTCCGGGGCATGGCCGGCGCGCGCGAAGGTGTTGAGCACCTCGCCGACGCGCATCGGTTCCGGGTCCACGAGATGGAAGCAGTGGCCGTCGAGTTTCGGCTTGTGCGCGATGTGATCCATCGCATCGACGATGAAATCCACCGGCACCACATTGATGCGACCGCCTTCGATACCCAGCATCGGCATCCACGGCGGCATCATTTCGCGCATCTTCTTCAGCAGCGTGAAGAAATAGTAGGGGCCGTCGATCTTGTCCATTTCGCCGGACTGCGAATGGCCGACCACCATGCCGGGGCGGTAGATGCGCCACTTGATGCGCTTCTCCTGCCGCACCAGGCCTTCGGAATCGTGCTTGGTGCGCAGATACGGGTCGTCCAGGCCCTCGGCCTCATCGAACATATCCTCGCGGAAGATGCCCGGGTACAGGCCGGCAGCGGCGATCGAACTGGTGTGATGGAAGCAACCGGCGCCGATGGCGGCGGCGAGGTCCAGCGCATTCTGGGTACCGTCGACGTTCGCCTTGCGCTGGCTCTCGGCGTCGGCGGTCAAGTCGTAAATCGCGGCCAGATGGAAGAAATGCTTCACCTTGCCGCTCAAACTGCGCAATTGCGCGGCGCTGACCCCGCATTTGGCGTCGGTCATGTCGCCGGTCACCGCGACCACGCGCTTCATATCCCAGCCCATCTTCTTGCCCAGCGCGTCCAGTTTTTTCTGGGAATCCTTGCGGACCAGCACGTAGACCGTGCCTTTGCGCTTGAGCAGATTGCCGACCAGGAAGCGCCCGATGAAACCGGTGGCGCCGGTAACGAAATAACTCATGTCCTCGCCCTCATGAGAATGGAACCGATGGGCCGTCGGACGGCCCGGAACCGCCTACGTTGCCAGAGCCGGCGGATCAGAACAATCGTTCCGCGCAACCCAACGCCCGTTCGCCCCCCTTCGTCGGCCCTTCGCCACCGCGAAACGGCGGGGTCGGCGGCTCGCGGTCGCGGGGCGGGCCGAATTGCGAGCGGGTCATGCGTGCCGTCCCCCGTCGTCGCGTGCGCAGCGCCCCGGGCACCTGCGCGAGCGCCCCCGCCAGCGCGGTGGAAGGCGGTTGACCCACCTGCCGTCCCATGGTGTCATGCCGCCACCACGGGAGGATGCCAACCATGTCCGATTTGAAAGCCGCGTTCGAGAAAGCCGCCAAAGACGTCCAGAGCCTCAAAGAGCGTCCCGACAACGACACCCTGCTGCGCCTCTACGCGCTCTACAAACAAGGCGCCGACGGCGACGTGAAGGGCGACAAGCCCGGCTTCTTCGATTTCGTCGGCACCGCCAAGTACGAGGCTTGGGCCAAGCTCAAAGGCACCGGCCAGGAAGAAGCGATGAAGAAATACGTCGATATGGTCAAGAAGCTGGCCGGCTGACGCTGGCCCGCCCTGCGCATCGATGGCGAGACAAACCCGCCAACGGATTCTCGATACGTCCCTTGCGATGTTCAACACGCAGGGCGAGCCCAACGTCACCACGAATCACATCGCCGACGAGCTGGAAATCAGCCCCGGCAATCTGTACTACCACTTCCGCAACAAGGACGACATCATCGAGCAGTTGTTCGCGCGCTACGAAGAGCGCATGGACGACGCGCTGGCCGCGCCCAGCGGCCGATTGCCGGAATTGGAAGACATCTGGCTGCAGTTGCACCTCGTGTTCGAGTGCATCTGGGACTATCGTTTTCTGTACCGCGATCTGGTCGAAATTCTCAGCCGCAATCGACGCTTGCGGATGCGTTTCGCGCGCATCCTCAAACGCGCCGACGAACGCGCGCATTTGGTCATGCGCGGTTTGAGCCAAGCGGAAATCATGCGCGGCTCGGCCGACGAATTGAACGCGGCCGCGACGAACGTGCTGGTGTTGTCGACCTTCTGGCTGAACTATTCCGCCGCACGCGGCGATCGCGACGAACAGACCGCGATCCGCCAAGGCATCGTGCAAGTGATGATGCTGCTCGCGCCCTTCCTGCGCGACGCCGAACGCGTTCACCTGAATACGCTGATTCGCGCCTATCGGGACTGAGCGCCGCAAGCGTCCGTTCCCCATTTCGATTTCCGAGGATCGCCTCGCCGCGCGAACGGCGCTATGCTGGCCCGACAGGGGGCGGCTCCACGACGGATGTCCGCATCGAAACGGGGCCCAAGGACTGTGGCTTCTCTCCTTTCCTCGGCTCGCAGGCCCGGCTTAGCGCGTAGCGGCGCAGCCTGTCTCCCGATGCGACGATCCGCTCCGAGGCCGAACACGGTCGGTCGGCGCGCGTCCGCGACGATCGATTCCATCCGCTCGACTCAAAGGAACTGAACATGCACGTTTCCCTGAAAACTAGCATCGTCGCCATCGCCATCGCTCTACTGCTCGCCGCGCCGTCCACGAAAGCCGACCCGGTCAACATCTCCCATTGTTTCCAAGACTATCGCGCATGCATCGCCTCAGGTTTCGATCCCGATTCCTGTCGGGACGAGTACTACTACTGCAGATTCGGCTATTACCCCGCCAGATCCTCCGGCGCGGCGATGATTCCGACGGCGGAGCGCAAGGACTGAGGGCACGCCGCGTCTCCCGCATGGAACCGGCGCGAAATGCCGCGAGCCGATCAACGAAACGGGTATCGGCAGACGCCGCCGATGCGGGGGAATCGCTCGCTGTTTTCGCAAAAAACCAGCGATAGCAGCAGCCAATACGGTCATCGCATTCGGGATATGCGGCGATGTCTACCGATGCCAACGTATTCGTCGCGCTGATCGTCGCCCCGGACGGCGGCCAGCGAATCACTATCTCCGGGTTTCCATCTTCAAGGAGCGATACGATGAAACGACTCTTCTCCAAAAAACCTTCGGTGACGATGATCTGCCTGCTGGCCGCCGCGCTCGGTAGCGTGATCGGCAGTGCGTACGCGACCTGCTACCCGTCCGACTGGCGCGCCTGCAGCGATGCCGCCGCCGCTTGCATCGCCAGGGGCACCAATGAGTTCATCTGCGAATTCAGATACGAAAGATGCTTGGCCACGAAGGGCTGCGGCGGGACGCTCTGAGGGCTGAGCCCCTCTAGGGCCGTGGCGGCATCGAGCGCGATACCGCCACGGCCTGCCCGCCCTTACCTCTCGCGCGGTCGAAGAGTAAGCTACGATCCGCAGGGGATTTTCAATCGAAGGAATCGATCATGAAAAAGTTTCGCACGTTGACCCTCGCTGCCGCCGCTGTCGCACTGTTGTCCGGTGCGTTCGTGAGCAGCGCCGCTTCCCCGGGCGCCTGCAGCGCCTGTTCGAGAGCCTACCGGTCCTGTTTGGCCAGTGGCGGCAATTTCTACACCTGCTACGAGCGCTACGAGACCTGCCTGTACAACGCAGGCTGCATGGTGCCCTGATTCGAGCGCACGCTCGTCCTCGCAACGCACTCGGTGGCTAGCCAGAACGAAACGGGCGCAGAAGGGCGCCCGTTTCTTGTTGAGCTTCCGATCGACCGCAACCTCCGCGCCGGAACATGCGAAAACGTGCGCCCGCGCAGAAAAAAGCGAGGGCGACCAGCGCTATCGTGCACAAGCAGGGGATACACCAACGGAAGGAGTCTTCGATGAAACGCAATACAATCTTCGCGATGGCGGCTGGTTTCGTGCTGACGCTCGCCACCGCATCCACGAACGCCGCGTGTTCGCCGAATCCGTGTTATCGGCAAATGCTGCAATGCCGCGCCAGCGGCGTCTCATTCTACGAGTGCTACGCGCGCTACGAAGATTGCCTCGCCCGCTACGGCTGTCCGATTCCTTGAGAAAACGGACCATCGCCGCATCGAAGCGCCCGTAAGGGCATCGATGCGCGCGCGAGCTTTACGTGATCGCGGTTCGCAGGGTCATGCCGGCGAAACGCAAAAAGGGCGCCTTTCGGCGCCCTTTCTTCTTGCATTGACTCGTTGGCTCACATCGTGCGCTTAGCGCTACGTCTTAAGCCTTGCGGGCGCGGCGGACCGTCTTGGTGGTCTTGGTGGCGCGGCGAACGGTCTTGACCTTGTTCTTGCTGCCGACCGGACGGCCACGACGCGCCGTGCGCTTGGCTTTCGCCGGCTTGAACTTCGCGATCAACGGTTGGACCGCGGTTTCGAGCTTGGCGACGACGTCGCCGGTGCCGGTTTCGATCTGACTGCGCAGATCGGCGACGGTCGACAACACGTTCGACTGCGCCTGACCGACAGCGGCGATCGCCTGCTTGCGCGCGAGCGAGATGCGCTGCGCGGCGACAGCGGCGGCGGCCAAGCTTTCACGGCCGGCGATAGCGGCCACGCCCAAACCGGCGAGCCACAGGTGACGGGGGCTGGCATCGGTCGGGATGCGAGCGGTCGGGGTACGAACGATCTTCTTGCGTGCCATGGGGGTGCTCCGTTGCTGAGGCCTGAGGCCGGTTTTGGATGCGCGCATCATGCGCCGCACGCGCAGAGCAAACACACTAGGCCGAATCGAGGCTCGCGCGGGGTTCTTGGCGGCTTGTCCGCACTCGCCTCGCGCGGTTCGCATG
>JAGNNB010000530.1 GCA_017990865.1 Lysobacteraceae bacterium | reverse complement strand
GATTTGCGCAATTGCGGGCTGATCGGCGCGATCGAACTGTCGTCTCGACCCGGCGCGCCGGGCGCACGCGCCTACGACGTGTTCACGCGCTGCTTCCACCAGGAAAATCTGCTGATCCGCGTGACCGGCGACGTGATCGCGCTGTCGCCGCCGTTGATCCTCGAACGCGGCCATATCGACCGCATCTTCCAGACCCTTGCGCATGTGATCGCCGAAACGGCCTAATGCGCGCCAACCCAACCCTATTCGGAATCCCGTCATGCTGATCGGCGTCCCCAAGGAAATCAAAAATCACGAATACCGCATCGGCCTCACCCCGGCCGGCGCGCGCGAATTGGTCGCCCACGGCCATAAAGTGATGATCCAACGCGACGGCGGCAAGGCCATCGGCCTGACCAACGAGATGTACCAAAAGGCCGGCGCCGAAATCGTCGATACCGCGGAAGAAATTTTCCGCCGCGCCGAAATGATCATCAAAGTGAAAGAGCCGCAGGCGGTCGAATACGCGATGCTGCGCGAAGGCCAAGTGCTCTACACCTATCTGCATTTGGCGCCCGATCCGGACCAAACCGCGGGTCTGGTGAAATCCGGCTGCACCGCCATCGCTTACGAAACCGTCACCGACCGCAAAGGCGGTTTGCCGCTGTTGGCGCCGATGAGCGAAGTGGCAGGTCGCATGTCGATCCAGGCCGGCGCGCATGCGCTGGAAAAAGCGCAGGGCGGCTCGGGCGTATTGCTGGGCGGCGTGCCCGGCGTGAAGCCCGCGGAAGTGCTGGTGATCGGCGGCGGCGTGGTCGGCATCAACGCCGCGCGGATGGCGATGGGCTTGAACGCGCACGTCACCATTCTCGACCGTTCGCTCGATCGTCTGAAATATCTCGACGAGTTGTACGGCCATCAGATGACGACGATCTATTCCACGCACGACGCGATCGAAGAGCGCTTGCCGGAAACCGACCTGGTGATCGGTGCGGTGCTGATCCCCGGCGCCGCTGCGCCGAAGCTGGTCTCGCGCGATCAACTCAAACTGATGCGCCCCGGTTCGGTGCTGGTGGACGTGGCGATCGATCAGGGCGGCTGTTTCGAGACCTCGAAAGCCACCACGCATCAAAACCCGACCTACGAAGTGGACGGCATCATCCACTACTGCGTCGCCAACATGCCCGGCGGCGTCGCGCGCACCTCCACCTTCGCCCTGACCAACGCCACCCTGCCCTTCGCGCTGCAATTGGCGGACAAGGGCGCGAAGAAAGCGATGCTCGACGACCCGCATCTGCTCAACGGCTTGAACGTGCATGCCGGCAAAATTACCTACGAAGCCGTCGCCCGCGATCTGGGCTACGACTACGTGCCGGCGGCGCAGGCCTTGGGTTGATCGATTTCCTGCTGGCGGAACGAGCATCCCGCGCGTTTCGTCTGCGATAACGAATACGTAGGAGCGCCGGAAGGCGCGACCAGAACTTCGACGTGCGGGTCGCGCCTTCCGGCGCTCCTACAGGGGTACCGGAGCCGCGTTATGTCCTCGCAAACGAACACCTCCATCTCTGAAGACATCGGCTCCATTCCGCACATCATCGGCGGCCTGAAGAACGATGCCTCGCACCGCCACGCCGACGTCTACGACCCCGCGACCGGCGCGGTCGCCAAACGTGTGCCGCTCGCCTCCGCCGACGACGTGCGCGCTGCCGTCGATGCCGCATCCGCCGCGTTTCCCGCCTGGGCCGAAACCACGCCGCTCAACCGCGCGCGGGTGATGTTCAAGTTCAAGGAATTGCTGGAACGCCACACCGGCGATCTCGCCGCGATCATCACCGCCGAACACGGCAAGGTGTTGTCCGATGCGCGCGGCGAAGTGACGCGCGGTTTGGAAGTAGTGGAATTCGCCTGCGGCATTCCGCATCTGCTCAAGGGCGAGCATTCGATGAACGTCGGCCGCGAAGTGGATTCGTGGACCGAGCACGCGCCGCTGGGCGTGGTCGCCGGCATCACGCCGTTCAATTTTCCGGCGATGGTGCCGCTGTGGATGTTTCCGGTCGCCATCGCATGCGGCAACACCTTCGTGTTGAAGCCGTCGGAGCGCGATCCGTCGGCGTCGATCTTCATGGCCGATCTGCTGAAACAAGCCGGTCTGCCCGATGGTGCGTTCAACGTCGTGCATGGCGATAAAGTCGCGGTCGATGCCTTGCTCAACGAACCGCGCGTGCATGCGATCAGTTTCGTCGGCTCCACGCCGATCGCCGAATACATTTACGCCCGTGGCAGCGCCAACGGCAAGCGCGTGCAGGCACTGGGCGGCGCGAAGAATCATATGGTGGTGCTGCCCGATGCCGATCTCGACGGCGCGGTCTCCGCACTGCTCGGTGCAGGTTACGGCTCGGCCGGCGAACGCTGCATGGCGATCTCGGTGGCCGTGTGCGTGGGCGATGCCACCGCCGACGCGTTGGTGGCGAAACTCGCGCCGAAAGTCGCGGCGTTGAAGATCGGCCCCGGCTGTCTCGATCCCGAAATGGGGCCGCTGGTGACCGCCGCGCACCGCGACAAAGTCCGCGGCTATGTCGATGCGGGCGTGGCCGAAGGCGCCGAACTCGTGGTCGACGGCCGCGGCCATCGCGTCGACGGTCATGACGATGGCTTCTTCCTCGGCGGCTGTTTGTTCGATCGC
>JAGNNB010000529.1 GCA_017990865.1 Lysobacteraceae bacterium | reverse complement strand
GCCCATTTGAGCGCATGGGCGCGACGCAACGCGGCCGCGAACGCCGGGTCGGCGGTGTAGAACCCGGTGGCGGTGTCGGGCACGCCGTCTTGCAGCGAGGCGGGCGCCTGCTGCGCGAAGGTTTCCGCCGCGAGGGCGTCGAACCCGAGCGGATGCAGCGCTTCGATCAACCGCCCGAGAAACACCCGATGCGCGCGCCGGAAATGCGATTCGTTGAGCATCACGACCCGCGAGTCTCGCGCGGCGCGAACGATGACCTCGAGCGCATCGCGATAGTCGGCATCGGCCACCGCGCGCGGCGCCGTCGAAGCGCGCAACGCGCAGGCGGGTTGTTCCAGACCCAGAAACACCGATATCTGCGCGGCGACTTGTTGGTTCTCCGGTGCGTCTCCGATCGCTTCCAGCGCTTGCCACGGGCGATTGCGCGCGAGGTCGTTCGACCAATTCGGTGCGCCTTCGTCGGCCGCCGCGACTTCGCCCGCGGACAGGCCGAGCAAACAGGCGCCGACACAACCGGCGAGCCGATGGCGGCGGGATCGTCGAGATTTCATCCAGGTCTCCTTCGGTTCGCGCTCACGGCCGATCCTTGCGAGGCGCGACCCATCTTGCGTAGAACCTGTTCCGGACGCAATCGCAATCGTTTCCGTAGGGATGACCGCGAAGTCCGCGCGCTCGCGTTTGCTGCAATGCGCAACGCGATATCGATGCTGCGACGCGCGTATGCATGCGGCGCGAGGAGGCGCGCGCATGAGGGCGCGCTCGATCCCGGCGGGCCGCGCTACGATGGCCCTAATGCTATGCTCGGTTCAAGCAGCAGCGGACCGCATTCGATGGCCGACGAATGCTGCGAGCACGATCGAAGAGGACTCGAACAGGAGAGGATTGGCAGCATGGTGTACGGGGCGTACGGATGACAGAACCGCTCTTTCGGCAAGAAGTACTGGACGAACGGAAAGACGGTTTGTTCGGGCAAATCTCGCTGATCCAACCGGTGCGTACCTGGGTGCTCGCGGCCTGTGCGGCGGCGTTCGCCCTCGCCCTGATTCTGTTTCTGGTCTTCGGCAGTTACACGCGCCGCAATCGCGTCTCGGGCCAATTGGTTCCCGTTCGCGGGCTCGCGACGGTGGTCTCGCCGGCGGCCGGTCTGCTTGGGGAAGTGCATGTCGCGGAAGGCGACCGCGTGACCGCCGGCGATGTGTTGGCGGTCGTTCAAGTCCCCCGCGCCACCGTCGAGGACGGCGACACCTCGGTCGCCATGCAATCGCGGTTGCGCACGCGCGCGGAAAGTCTGGAGTCCGCGGGCCATGCCCGCGCGTTGGAAGTGTCCTCGCAGTTGAGCGGCTTGGACCAGCAACTGCAGTTCCTGTCCAGTCAGGCCAAGCAACTGGAAAGCGAAATCGAACTGCGCCAGAAACAGGTGTCGTTGGCGAACGAAACGCTGGCGCGCTACGTCTCCCTGCGCGAATCGCGCTACGTCGGCGAACTGCAGGTCGAGCAGCAGCAGAGCGCGGTGATCGAACAAACCCTGGCGCTGCGGCAGATGCAGCGGCAAGCCACCGAAATGCATCGCCAGATCGCGGACCTGAATCAGCGACGCGAGGAAACCCGCGCCTCGCTCGCGCGCACCCGCGCCGAGTTCAACCGCGATCGCGCGGAACTGGAGCAGGAGTTCGTGCAGGCCAACGCCGCCGGGGGCATCGCGCTGGTCGCGCCGGTGAATGGCGGGGTCGCGGGACAGATGCTCAAGGTCGGCGAACCCGTTCGCGAAGGCCAAGCGGTGATGAGCGTGATCCCGGGCGATGGCCGGCTCGAAGCGCAGTTGCTCGTGCCCAGCCGCGCCATCGGTTTCATCCGCGAAGGCGACCCGGTGCTGCTGCGTTATCAGGCGTACCCGCATCAGAAATTCGGCCACTATCGCGGACGCGTCTCGCTCGTGAGCCGCAGCGTCATGGATCGCGCCGTCGCCGCGGAACTGGCCGGCGAGAACAACAACGAACCCTATTACCGCGTCAGCGTCGAGATAGAACGCCAGGCGATCGAAGCGATGGGCAAACAGCAGCGGCTGCGGCCGGGAATGCTGCTGGAAGCGGACATCCTCGGTGAGCGCAGGCAACTTTGGGAATGGGTGTTCGAACCCATTCAATCCCTGGCCGGAAATCTCGATGGCTAAGGTCGCCGCGGATCGAGGCTGGACGCAAGCCGATGCGCACGCGCGCTTCATCGTCCGCGCGCCGAAAGCGTGCCGCGCGAAGCTATTTGCCGTGAATCACAATCTGCGGATCGATGCGCCTCGGATGAGCCATTCCGGTGCCGGCCGCCCCTCCACCGACGCAAGGAAAACACGATGAACAGGAATCACGACCGCGCATTCGTGATCATGGGAACCCGCGCCGACCCGCACGTCGAGCGGATCGCCGATGAAGTCGCGAAATTCGGCGACATTCGCGTCGAAGTGCTCGACTACAAGGACGATACGAAAATCTCCTTGACCGTCGACGGCGACGGGAACGTCGCGATGGCCGTCGATGGCGTCGCGCTCCCGCGCGAACTGCTGATCTGGGATCGCAGCAAGATCATTCCGGGCACCACCGTCTACGTCAAAGGCGACGATCCGAGCGTCGCCAGCTTCGTGGCCCGCGAATGGCGCGCGATGTATCAGCTCATC
>JAGNNB010000528.1 GCA_017990865.1 Lysobacteraceae bacterium | reverse complement strand
CGACAACACCGCGACGAACCGCCGCGCGCACTTCGAGACTTCCCCTTCCATACTGACCTCCTGTCGTGATCGGATGAGGTCCGTGCGATTCGTCCCTGAACCGGCGCGGACATCGCGCGACCGGGATCGGTCGCGCTGCCGGCCGGACGAAAGCGAGCGCTTCCTCCGGCGAACGACACGTCCTTGTGATGCCCGATGCGCGCCGCGATACGTGGCGAATCCGATATCGCGGCGCATTCCGATCTTATGCCGCGGAGCCGAGCCGGACAACGACGAAATCGATCGAAGAAATCGAATGAAAAACGTTTTTCGATGCTGCTGGCCGATCATGCTCCGCATCAAACATGGTCAGCATGGAGCACGCTCCGCATCGATGATGTTCCGCATCGCTCGCATTCCAAAATGAAGGCCCGCTTTCGCGGGCCTTCGAGTTCCACACATCGAGCAAAATGCTTAGGGTGCGCGCCCGCTCGGCAACTTGCAGCAACGGCCGTAGGCCACGCCTGTGTTCGCGTTGGTCGCGTTTTCGTTGCGGAAGGCGCAGAAATGGGTATTGCTGCCCGGGAATTGACGGCTGGAGACGATGCGACCGTCGAAGGTCGACATGGTGCAACCGCCGCTGACGATGGTGTACCCCGTCGCGCAGGCCGGCGACGAACCGGTGCCGGTAGAGTTGGCGTTGACCGTGATATTGGAGGAGGCGGTTTCCTGACAATCCAACGGGCCCAGCACCGGGTTGATGTAGTAGCCGACCAAGTCGGCGACCAAATGCGTCTGCGCGAACGAATAGACGCTCAATTCGTTGGCGGATGCGCCTTGGTCGAGTCTGACGATCGCGAAATTGCCGCGGATATCGCCCGCGTTGTAGTTGACGGTCGACGCCAGCGGCTGCAGGCCCAGAAACGGGAACGCGGTGATATACCCCGCGATGCTGGGCGTGACCACGGTGAAGTTGATCGCGGCGGCGGCGAACGAACCGGCAGCGCCCGCACCGTTGCAATTGGACGCATCGCCGCCTTGGAAGGCGTAATCCGACACCGCCGTGACGTCGAAATGGCGAACGGTGTTCGCCGCGATCGCACCGCCGGCAACCCGAGTGTCGACGATTCGGCAGGGCGTGATCGGCACGAACACCAGATCGTTCGTGGTTTCGCCGAGCAAGTTGGTGGATACATCGCCGGTGGTTCCGGCATCGATGGCCTTCAGCAAATTGGAGTGGACACTGTTGCCTTGGCTGTCCACCAGAAACGCATCGTTCATCAGTTCGAACGTCGGCGAATTCGCGGCGCGCTTGAGGGTGTCGAGGGAGGCTTTCGAGAACACCGGCACCATCGCCGAGGCCCAGTCGCCGACGTCGGCGCGGTAGGCCTCCTGAACGTGGTTGCCCCACTTCATGACGATGCGGTGGACCAATTCGCCGCGCGGCGTACGCTGTTTCCCCGCGGCTTCGGCATCCGTGCCCATCGACAACAACGAGGCGGACAACACACACATCGCTGCGATGAGGTAAGACTTTTTCACGCGAGATTCTCCCAACGAATTTGGACGATTGAACCCGGTAGCGGGTCCGGATGGTATCCCTCTTAACGCGAAACCGGGTATCGACGGGCCATGCCGCGGCGGGGGTATGACCTTCGACACCTGAATCGACCCCGCCCGGGCGTTAAAGTCGGGGGTCGCCCGTTGCGGCGCCTTCCTCTCACCAAACCGCCCTCCGGGCCGGAGAAATCGTGAACGCCCCAGTGTCCAAACCCCTCCTTCCCCGTACGCTCGCGCTGTCGATGGCCGTCGCCGTCGCGCTGGGCGGTGCGCTCGCCGCGCCGCGTTCTGCGGATGCCGCCAAAAGCGGCCAACCCGCCGCGATGAAGCTCGACGAGAGCAAACTCCCGCCGTTCAACCAATTCCGCATCGGCGACTTGGATGCGTCCAAGAGCGCGTGTTCGGACTTCAGCGGCCACGTCAACGGCAAGTGGCTGGCGGGCAACGCCATCCCGGGCGACCGCGTCTCCTGGGGCGCGTTCGAAATGCTGGCCGAGCGGTCGGTATCAGCACAGCGCCAGCTCGCCGAACAAGCCGCCAAGAACCCGAAGAACACCGGCGTGGAGAAGATCGTCGGCGATTTCTGGGCGACGGGCATGGACGAGGCGAAGATCAACGCCCAGGGCATCGCGCCGCTGAAGAGCCGGCTGGCCGAGATCGACGCGCTGACCAACGGCGCCAGCGTGGCCGAGTACCTGCGCATGTCCTTCGGGCGCGGCGAAGGCGCGGTGTTCGGCTTCGGCCCGAGCGCGGACTTCAAGGATTCGTCGATGAATATCGCCTACGTCGCGCAAGGCGGCCTGGGCCTGCCCGACGTGGAGTACTACCGCAAGGACGAGCACAAAGAGAAACTCGCCGCCTACGAGAAGCACATCGCGAAGGTGCTGGAACTGTCCGGTGTGGCCGCGGCCGACGCCGCGAAGCAGGCGAAAGACGTGATCGCGTTCGAAATCCGGTTGGCGAAAGCCTCGAAATCCAGCGAAGAACTGTCGCGCGACGTGTCGCTGTTCTACAACCCGGTCAGCCCGGCCGACGCCGACAAGATGACGCCGAATTTCTCGTGGACGCGCTTCTTCGAATCGCAGGGTATCGCCGCGCCGAAGATGTTCTCGTTCGCGATTCCCGAATTCCA
>JAGNNB010000527.1 GCA_017990865.1 Lysobacteraceae bacterium | reverse complement strand
GCAGCGCAAATACGAACGCTTCGAACATACGCTCGCGCAGTGCCTGGGCGAACTCAAGCGCGGTTTGAATCTGCTCGGGTTTCAGAATCGCACCTCGCTGACCGACATGGAATCGGCGAGCGTCGCGATCGCCTACAACACCGGCAGATTCGTCGCCAGTCGCGGGCTGAAACAAGGGCACTTCAACGGGACGAAGTTCTACGGCGAAGCCATTTTCGATTTCATCCGTTTGTCCAAAACGGTGGCGGTCGCAGCGCAAGCGCCCGTGTTGCCGACGCCGCAGCCGGGCGAGGCCATCGTGGCGCCGCCCACGCCGATCACGGCGAAAGGCGGTTTCTTCAAAGTCGACACGCGCGTTTCGACCTTGCGCCTGCGCCGGGAGGCGAAAATCAGCACGCCGTCGACGGCGAATGTGATCGGCGAATTGCCCGACGGTCATCCGGTACGCGCGATCACCGGCAAAGCGGTGAACGGGTTCATGGAAGTCGAAACCAGCCTCAACGGCGCCTTGCTGCGCGGTTTCGCTTCGACGAACTTCCTCAAGGCCGACCCGACGCGACAAGAGATTCCTGTCGTGCAACCCGCGCCGCGACCGCCGAGAGAAGGCATCGTCGCGGTCAGCATGCCGCGCAAACCCGGTACGCTCACGCGTCGCAAAGACCCCGCGAACGCGCATTCCTTGAACGAGGACGGCCAACCGACGCGGCGTGGACAAGATGCCGATGCGTTACGCGCCGAGATCGCGAAGATCGTCGATTGGTTGGCGGTCGACAAGTTCAGTCATGCGCGCTACCGCCCGCGCAGCGGCGCCACCTTCTGCAATATCTACGCGCACGATTTCTGTCATTTGGCAGGGGCGTATTTGCCGCGCGTGTGGTGGTCGCCGCGCGCGCTGATCGATCTGCAGGCCGGCAAGCGCGTCGAACCGTTGATCGGCGACACCATCTTCGAGATGCGCGCCAACGATCTATTCCGTTGGTTGCGCGATTTCGGCCCCGATTTCGGTTGGAGGCGCACCGGCACCGCGACGAAACTGCAACAGGAAGCGAATCAAGGCGCGATCGGCTTGATCGTCGCGCTGCGCAAGATCGAGCATCGTTCCGGGCATATCACGGTGGTGGTGCCCGAAACCGCCGACGAACGCGCAAAGCGCGATGCCGCGGGCGAAGTGACTTCGCCACTGATCAGCCAAGCCGGCGTTCGCAACTTCCGCTACGGCAACGGCGCCGCGCAGTGGTGGAAGCACGAGCAATTCGCCGACAGCGCGTTCTGGATGCACGCCTGACGGTTCGCTCGAGTCGTTCGCGCTCGTCGCCATCGGCGAGCGCGACTTGACAATCCGGGCCATGCGGTCGCAAGGTCGGCGCTTCGGTCGGCCCCGAGGGAGCCCGAGGCATGCAGCGAGACGAGAGCGATCCGCCCGTATCCGCGTACGCCAACGACGAAGCGCCGCCGCGCGCATCGATCTCCACGCCCATCTCGCCAGCACTGACGCCGGCACGCACGCCGACGCCGACGCCAGCGCCGACACCGCAGATCGCCGCGCCCGCCGCGCCGCGCCCCGTTCGCGACGTCAGCGGCCGCGCCCTGGCCTTGATCGCTTTGGCCGTCGCGCTCACCGGCATGGCGTACAACACCTGGCGCAACGAAACCAGCGAAGCGCAGCGCAACGTGCGTCAAGCGTGTTTCATGTTGCTCGAAGAGTCGGCCGCGCTGCAGCAAATCGTCGATTTGCGCTTCGGCGGGCACGACCGCAGCAAAAGCTCCTGGGCATCTGCCTGGGGAAAAGCCACGCTCATTCGCGACCTCGGCGAATTGGCGCCGTCGCGCACCGGGCAAGAGGCGCAACACGTCTACGAGATTTGGAGCCAGCGCGCGCACCAAATCGACGAGCGCAATCCCTTGGCCGAAGACGAACTTTCCGACGCGATCGAACGGATGCGTCGACAAACTCTGGAAGACCTGCGCGGCTTAGATTGATTCGATTTGATCGATTCGATTTGATTCGATTGATTCGATCCGGATGAGTTCGCGCGCATCCTGGCGTCGCATCCGTGCGGCTAGCGGCGCCGTTCGGCCTCTGGAGGCGCGCTTTTTCGAACCTAAATCCGTCGCACTGAAAGCGACCAAAAACCGCGTTTTCGCCTTAAAAAATAACAACTTCCGCTGAACGAAAACGCACGGATTCGGAGGTCGCAGCCAGTGCGATCCGGATCCGGAGAATGTCTCGTACGCAAACGATTCACCTCTTCCACGACCGCTCGTACGCGTGCCGAGCGGAACACCATCGTCGACGCCGGAGCAGCGATTCGAATCGCCGCTCGCAGGGGGAACTCGTGCCGACGCCCGTCGTTCGCGCGTGCCGCAAGGTGCGACGACGACGGCATCGCACGCGGCGGAGCGCGCGGCCGGCGGATGCCGAAAAGCCGCAACAGAGTAGGCGAAACGACAAGGAGTGATACACATGCCGAACCTCGTTCAAGAACTGAACAGCCTCGACTTCAGCGTGTACATCGGTGGGCCGTTGCAGGCCGCCGTGCAAGCGCTGAATGCCGCGTCGATGGCGCAAGTGAGCTTCATCAAGGAAGTGGGCTTCGAAACCGTCGGCGGCGAAGAGAAGCTGCGTTACGTCGATTTCGAATACAAGAAATCGGTGCCCAACCCGGACTTCGACAACAC
>JAGNNB010000526.1 GCA_017990865.1 Lysobacteraceae bacterium | reverse complement strand
TGGTGGTGGTGACGCCGACGGCCTCGGGCAAGTCGCTGTGTTACACGTTGCCGGTCGTGGCGGCGGCGATGCGCGATCGATCGAAAGCGCTGTATCTGTTTCCGACCAAAGCCCTGGCGCAGGATCAAGTCGCGGAATTGTTGGAGTTGAACGCGGCCGGGAATTTGGGTTTGCGCGCGGCGACGTTCGACGGCGATACGCCCGGCGATCAGCGTCGCGCGATTCGTTTGAACGGCGATATCGTCGTCACCAACCCCGACATGCTGCATCAGGGAATCCTGCCGCATCACACCAAATGGGCGCAGTTGTTCGAGAACCTGCGTTACGTGGTGATCGACGAAATCCACACCTATCGCGGCGTGTTCGGCTCGCATCTGGCGAATCTGTTGCGGCGTTTGCTGCGGATCTGCGCGTTCTACGGCGTGCGGCCGCAATTCGTTCTGTGCTCGGCCACCATCGGCAATCCGAAAGCGCATGCCGAGGCGCTGATCGAACGGCAAGTGACGGCGCTGACCGAATCCGGGGCGCCGACCGGCGATAAACACGTCTTGCTGTGGAACCCGCCGGTGGTCAATCGCGACCTTGGCCTGCGCGCGTCCGCGCGTTCGCAAAGCACGCGCATCGCGCGTATGGCGATCAAGGCCGGCTTGAAGACGTTGATCTTCGCGTCGTCGCGGACGATGGTGGAAGTGCTGACGAAATACCTGAAAGACGTGTTCGATCACGACCCGCGCAAACCGGCGCGGATTCGGGCGTATCGCGGCGGTTATCTGCAGAGCGAACGTCGCGAGGCCGAGCGCGCGATGCGCGCGGGCCGCATCGACGGCATCGTCGCGACGTCCGCACTGGAGTTGGGCGTGGATATCGGCAGCTTGGATGTGGTGGTGCTCAACGGCTATCCCGGTTCGATCGCCGCGACGTGGCAGCGTTTCGGACGCGCCGGGCGTCGGCAAAAGCCGTCGATCGGCGTCCTGGTGGCGAGTTCCGATCCGCTCGACCAATACATCGTGCGCCACCCGGAGTTTTTCGGCGACGCGCCGCCGGAGCACGCGCGCATCGCCGCGAATCAACCGGTGATCTTGCTCGATCACATCCGTTGCGCCGCGTTCGAATTGCCGTTCCGCGACGGCGACGGCTTCGGGCCGGTGGATCCGCGCGCGTTTCTCGATCTGCTGACCGAAGACGGCGTGCTGCACAACGAGGGCGCGGCGTGGGAGTGGATCGCCGACAGCTATCCCGCGAACGCGGTGAGTCTGCGTGCGGTGGCCGACGGCAATTTCGTGGTGGTGGATCGCAGCGACGGGCGGCAGACCATCATCGCCGAAGTGGATTACGCCTCCGCGCCGCTGATGCTGTACGAAGGCGCGATCCATATGGTGCAGTCGGTGCCGTACCAGGTGGAGCGCCTGGATTGGGAAGGCCGCAAAGCCTACGTCACGCGCACGCATGTCGATTACTACACCGACGCCATCGACTACACCAAACTGAAAGTGTTGGAAGCGTTCGACGGCACGGATGCGGGCGAGGGCGCCTGCGATCACGGCGAGGTGCATGTGGTGCGTCGCGTCGCGGGTTACAAGAAGATTCGTTATTACACGCACGAAAATATCGGCTACGGCCCGGTGACCTTGCCTGATCTGGAGATGCACACCACTGCGGTGTGGTGGCGCCTGCCGCAAGCCGTGTTGGAACGCGCGTTCGCCTCGCGGCAAGACGCGCTCGACGGCGTGCTCGGCGCCGCCTACGCCCTGCATACCGTCGCGCGCATCGCGGTGATGGCCGACGGCGCCGATCTGCAGAAAGCCGTCGGCAGCGGCGACGGCGCGTGGTTCGCGGTGGCCGGTGCCGACGGTCGCGGCCGCGTACGACGCGACGATGCGGGAAACACGGAAGCGCTAGATCTCTCGAATCCGATCCACGCTTTCTCGCCGACGATTTATCTCTACGACAATTACCCCGGCGGCGTCGGTTTGGCCGAGCCGCTGTGGTCGCGACAAGCGGAATTGACGCGACGCGCGCTCGATTTGATCGACGGTTGCGAGTGCGTCGCCGGTTGCCCGGCCTGCGTCGGGCCGGTGCTGGCGTCGGACGAATGCGACGCGGATCGCGATGCCGGGAATACGATGAGCGGCATCCGCGACGAGACATTCAAAGCGCATGCCCGGCGCGCGTTGCTCGCGTTGTCGGAGACGGCGACGAAGGCGACGATAGCCAATTCGAAGATCGCGCACGACGACGATGACCGCGACGCGAGCGCCGCGGTGTGAGCGCCGTCGTCGACACCGTCGCCACGACGCGAGAACGTCTGCGCGCCCTGCGCCGGCAGGCAGGACGCATCGATGCGACGCATACGCCGCGGCGCGCTGCGATGCCGGCCCTCGGATGCGACGATGCGATACGGCACGTCGCCGAACGCCACGCCGTCGCGCCGACGCCCGCGATCGCTGCGGAAACGAATGCCGTACGTCCGCCGCCCGCGACCCACACCATCGAAGACCTGCGTCGGCTGCTGCGCGTGCGCGCACCCGCACTCGCGATGCCGCCGCGTGCGCAAGATCGCGCGCTGCCGGGCGAGGAAATCGTGTCCGGGTTGCGCTTCATCGAGACTATCTTGCGCGAAGACGCGTTGCCCCTCGCGTTGTGCGGCGCGTTCGATCGTCGCGAGGCGTTGCCGACCCGC
>JAGNNB010000525.1 GCA_017990865.1 Lysobacteraceae bacterium | reverse complement strand
CAGTTCTTTGATGCCGATCGAATATCCCTGCGGGTCGCTGTCGGCGTCCAGTTTGAAGCGTTCGATCAGACGTTTGGTCAAATGCCCGCGCGCGCCTTCGGCGAGCACGGTCACTTTCGCGCGAATATCGATGCCGGCGGTGAAGCCTGGTTTATGCGAGCCGTCTTTCGCAACGCCCATATCGCCGATGCGCACGCCGACCACGCTACCGTCGGCGTCGTGCAGCGTTTCGGCCGCGGCGAAACCGGGATAAATTTCCACGCCCAAGGCTTCGGCCTGCGGCGCCAGCCACGCGCACATCGCGCCGAGCGAGACGATGACATTGCCGTGATTCTTCATGCCCGGCGGCACCGGCAGTTTGCGTCCGTCGGTTTTGCTCAACAGCCAGAACTCGTCTTCGGTGGCCGGCACGCAAATCGGCGGCGGATTCTTGCGCCAATCAGGCAGCAGGGCATCGAGCGGGCCGGTTTCGATCACCGCGCCGGACAGGATATGCGCGCCGATGGTCGATGCCTTTTCGATCACGCAGACGCTGATCTCGGGGTTGAGCTGCTTGAGCCGAATCGCGAACGCCAGACCGGCCGGGCCTGCGCCGACGGCGACGACGTCGTATTCCATCGTGTCGCGTTCGATCTCGGCCTGCGTGCCTTCGGTTTGCGCGTGTTCGGTCATGTCGGACTCCAGCGTCGATCCGTTGATTTTCGCGGTTTGCGGCGGCGCGAGCAAATCGGCAGCATGCGCGCATGCAACGGAACGATGGATTCGAGGCGATCGCATTGCCGGGCGCGGAGGTGCGCTTGGCGCGTGCGTGGCTATCGCCGGCCGATGCCGATGCCTTGTTCGCCGCATTGCGCGCGCGGATTCCGTGGGAAACCCATCGCATTCGGATGTTCGGACGCGAGATCGATTCGCCGCGATTGAGCTGCTGGATCGGTGATCCCGGTGCGGTCTACACCTATTCGGGCACCCGTTTCGAGCCCAGACCGTGGCCGCCCGCCTTGGCGGATCTGCGCCGGCGCCTGACCGACGCGCTCGACCTGGAGTTCGACAGCGTCTTGGCGAATCTGTATCGCGATGGCCGCGACAGGATGGGCTGGCACAGCGACGATGAGCCCGAACTCGGCCTCGCCCCCGCGATCGCTTCGCTGAGCCTGGGCGGTGCCCGGCGCTTCCTGTTCAAACCGAAAGGCCAGCCCCGGCGAGCGGTCGATGACGATGGGACGAATGTGCGTGGATCGAGCGAGGCGGGTAAGGCGCCGAATGGCGAGCGCATCGCTTTGACCCTCGATCACGGCAGCCTGTTGGTGATGGCGGGCGAGACGCAGCGGCTGTACCTGCATGCGCTGCCGGCGACGGCGACGCAGGTCGCTCCGCGCATCAACCTGACCTTCCGGCGGATCGTCTCGCGCGAGCCCTGACCGCGGCCTACCGCCAACGCATGGCTGCGGCGTCCTGCGCGTAACGTCGCAGCCCCGCGCGTTAGTCGCTTATGCGATCGACCCGCACGCCTGCGAAATGTCCCCGTTCAGCAAAAGCCCCTGATTTTCGCGGTATCTGTCTATGTTCGTGGCTCGCTCGACTTGTGCCGGACCCCCGAAAATCGTTAAACTTGCGGGTTCATCATCATTCAAGTCGGACGGCTCAACGCCGCCGGGAGAGAGCATGGCCCGCATCACCGTGGAAGATTGTCTGGAAGTGATCGACAACCGTTTCGAGCTGGTCATGATGGCCGCCAAGCGCGCGCGCCAACTCGCCAACGGCGTCGAACCGCAATTGGACAACAGCGAAGCCAACGACAAGCCGACCGTGCTGGCGCTGCGCGAAATCGCCGCCCGACGCATCGATCACAGCTTCGTCGATGCGGTCGAGAAGGCCGAGCGCGAGCGCAAAGAGCGCGAAGCCATGGAATGGGCCGCCGCCGAAGTGGTCGCCGACGACGATCTGTCGAAGGGCGACGATCTGTAAGCCGGGAATTCGGGAATCAGTAGAGCGCAGCGCAGCTCCGCTGAACATCCAAAACCGGGAATCGTGAATCGTATCCTTCGATTCCGCCCGAACAGACCACCCGAATACGATGTTCAGAAACCCCGCTTCGGCGGGGTTTCGGTTTTTTTGGCATTCGTGAACGTCTGAACCTGTCATCCCGAGCGCAGCGAGGGACCTGCTTTCTGCACTGGAATCGAAAAGCAGGTCCCTCGCTGCGCTCGGGATGACAGGGATGTTCAGCGGAGCTGTGCTCCGCTCTACGGATTCCCCATTCCCGATTCCCGATTCCCGATTCCCGATTCCCGGCTTGGGATGTTCAGCGAAGCTGCGCTCCGCTCTATCGATTCCCGATTCTCCATTCCCGATTCTCGGCTTTACCCAATTCCCGCTCTCACCCTATTCCCCATCCCCGGCATTTCGCCGTAGTCTTCGGGAATGACTCAGCTCGAGCCGATTCTCGCCGGCCCCACGCCCTCTCCGGATGCGGAAATCCCCGCGTACGTCCGCGAGTTGCAGCAGGCTGCGCGTTATTTGCCCGAGTCCCAGCGCGACATCTTGCTGGATGCGTGGCGCGTCGGCGCCGAGGCCCATGCCGGGCAGACCCGCAAATCCGGCGAGCCCTACATCACCCACCCGGTCGCCGCCGCCACGGTGCTGGCCGAGCAGGGCGTGGACGTGGAGACGCTGATCGCCGC
>JAGNNB010000524.1 GCA_017990865.1 Lysobacteraceae bacterium | reverse complement strand
CGCGCCCGAACGAGAATCGGTAGAACAACATCACCGTCGCCAGCAGCGCCAACGCCAGCAGCAAGCGCACGAGGATCGACACGTGGCCGCTGCGCGCGAGCAAGGGCGTGGCCAAACCCACCACGCCGACGCCGATGGCGAGAGTGCCCGGCAATTGCAGCAACAACGGCAGCAGGCACACGCCGCCCGCGCTCAGCGTCCACAGGCGATCGGATCGGTCGAGTTCGACGCGGGAACCGGGGCCGGCCTCGGCCTTGCTCATGTGCTCGCGCCGTTGCGGAATGAGACGGATCTCACGCGATCAGTCGTTCTTCTGCTTCGCCGGAGGGATATCGAGGTCCAGCAGCACGAACTCGCCGTTGCTTCCCCATTTTTTCGACTTGCTGTCGAGTTTCACGCAGGGGCGGCCGGCGCAGTTGGCGATATGGACCTTGCGATAGGCTTCCGCCGCTTCGGCTTCGATCGCCGCCGCTTCGGCGCGTTCCTTCGCCGCCTTGTACAGATAGCCTTGATACGCGATCAGCGCGATGCCTCCGCACAGCAGCACCACCAGCGAGCCGATCGCGAGCATCTGCAATTTCCAGATCAGCTTGTTCAATTTGTTCGAAACATCGGCTTGATCCTTCTGCAGCGTCTCGCCGCTTTGCTTGAGCTGCGCCGACACCGCCTTGACCGTGGCGTCGAACTGCTGCGAGCCCGGCTCGAAGGTGCGCGCGATCGCTTCCTGCATCAATTGCCGCAACTGGTCGCCGGACCGGTTGACGCTCATCTGCATCAATTCGTTGGTGCGCTCGACCGTTTGCTGCAGATACTGCGCGGCTTGGGTCTGTTGTTGGATCGAAGCGCTGACGTTGCGTTCCAGCGTTTCGGCCAGCAGCGCGAATTGCTTGGTGGATTGCACCATCGCGGCGTATGCGTTCTCGTCCATCGGTCGGCTCTTGTCGGGATGCGCGCGTCAGCGGGCATGTTACGCCAGCCGCTTCGCTTTGGGCGGGCGGTTTCTGGGGTGCGGTCGTTGCGTTGGGGGGCGTGGCATCGTCATTCCGACGGCAGCAGCGCCAAGGCTTTCAAACAACCGTGACGATGCGCATCGCCCTGCGCGGGGCCGATCGGCGCTTGTCCCGGCAGACGCAAACGGTAGCGGCGGCCATCGCGTTCGGCGTCGTCGACCCAACGCGCCAGACGGCGGATGCGGGCTTCGTAGGGCAGGGCGTTCAACTCGTCCCAGTGCAGGTCGATGTCGGCGCCCTGCGGTTGTTCGTATTCGCGCACCAACAATTCGTCGCGCCGCGCCGACGCCTTCCACGCGATCGCGCGTCGCGCGTCGCCGCGGCGATAGGCGCGCAGATGATGCGGATCTTCCCCGGCGGGGTGCATGCGCGCCTGCGCTTGATGCCCGGCGCCTTCGGGCAGCGGCGGCCCCTGCGTTTCGGGCGTGGGATAGACCAGCAGCGCTTGATCGGGCCAAACGTAGCTCCAGGCGAGGGCCAAGCCCAGCGGACGCGTGGTCGAGATGCGCAAGCGCTGCGGGCGCAGCCAGCCGCGGCGCTGCGTGGGGATCGTCAGGGTCGCTTCGCCGCTGCCGTTGTCGAGCGACAACATCGCGCGCGCATCGCCGCAACGCACGAGCAGGCCGCGACGCGATCGCCCGGGCTCGGCGCGCGCATGCAGGCGCAACGACAGCGTTTTTCCGGCCGCGACCGGGTCGGCGGCGATGGTGACGACGGTCAATCCCGATAACTGCAGATGCGCCGCGAACAGACTGGTGAGTCCGGCGCCGCCCAGCAACAGCCCGAGCAGCATCGCCGGGTTGTTGTTGTAGTTCAGCGCGCCGACCAGCATCGCCGCCAACAGTGCGGCGAAGAATGCGCCGAACCCGGTCGGCAGCACATAGATGCGGCGACGATCGAAGCGCACCGGCAGCGACTCCGCCGCGCGCGGCGGAATCCAGCGGTCGAAGCGGCTTCGGATCGCTTGCGACACCGCGTTCATGCGTCCATCGCGCTCCGTTTTCGCGCGAGTACCACAGCCGATCCGGAGCGCATCAGTCCACCGCCACCGCCTGCAGGATCGACTTGGCGAGCGTCGCCGCGTCGCCGCTTTCGGCCTCGACCACCAAACGGTGCGCCGCGACCGCGACGAACAAGGCCTGCACGTCTTCCGGCAGCGCGTGCGCGCGCCCGAGCAGCAGCGCATGCGCGCGCGCGGCCCGCAGCAGCGCCAGACCCGCGCGCGGCGACAGCCCGACGCGCACGCCCGGGTGATGGCGGCTGCGCGCCAGCAGGTTCTGCACGTATTCGATCAACGCCTCGCTGGCGTGAACCGCGTTCGTCGCGCGGCGCAGCGCGCGCACGTTGTCCGCATCCAGCACGGCGACGGCGCGCGCGATCAAATCGCGCCGGTCGGTGCCGGCGAGCAAGGCGCGCTCGGCCTCGTCCGAGGGATAACCCAATTGCAGGCGCAGCAAAAACCGATCGAGCTGCGAATCCGGCAGCGGATAGGTGCCGGCGAGATCGACCGGATTCTGGGTGGCGATCACGAAAAAAGGATCGGGCAGCGCGTGCGTGGTGCCGTCGACGGTGACCTGGTGTTCGGCCATCGCTTCCAGCAACGCGCTTTGCGTCCGCGGCGGCGCGCGGTTGATTTCGTCGGCCAGCAGCACCTGCGCGAACACCGGGCCGGGAT
>JAGNNB010000523.1 GCA_017990865.1 Lysobacteraceae bacterium | reverse complement strand
ATCGGAGATGTCGTACCAGGCGCGCATCGCATTGCCGCCGTTGATGGTGATCGGGCGCACCGGCGCATGCGGAAAGACGAAACGCACCGCCGGCCAATCGCGGCCATGGATCAACGCGGGCACGATCGGCGCGAAACCGTGACCGCTATCGCCCAAACCATGCAACCAGATCACACTCCAGGTCGGATCGGGGCCGGTGGCGTGTTCGAGGACTTCCAGCGGCGGTATCGCGGCGGCGGTATTCATGCGGCCATTCTGACCGCAGACGACGCGGTGGGCTAGTCGCCCGCAGCGTGGGACACGCGCGCGCGATGCCGCCTACGGTCCCGCTATTTCTTACAGCTTTTATCTGGCGGCATCCGGCCTACGCTAACGATTGCGCGAGACATGCGGATGTCAGGCATACCGACGTCCGCTCACGAATCGATCGATGCTCCGAACGTTCGTGTTCGGATGCGGGATGTCGTTTCGCGAGCGGCGACCCGCACGAACGCACGGCGCACAGGGGAGCCGCCACGATGTCGTTGTCCACCGAACACCTATCGCAATTGACCGGCGCCAAAGCGCTGCTGGAGAACGGCGGCCTGCAGGCGAAGATCGGCGGCCTGTTCGGCATTTCGGTCGGTAACCCGAACGAATTGCTTCCGGCCGATTGGTCCGTGCACGGCGCGGCGATCGCGCACGACACGGTGATGTTGGCGCTGCGCGGCATGTTGATGACGCTGGGCATCGGCGACGATATCTTCCCGGTGCTGCCGCGTTTCGCGGCGGCGATGCGCGCGCAGGATCGGGTCGCGGGTTTGCCCGGTTTGGCGCTGGAATTGCCGGTGTCGACGATGTTGCTGTCTCGCTCGATCGCCGACATCGCGCATGCGAACGGCGAACACGCCGACAATCTGCGCACGCGCTTGGCCTGCCTGGAGCCGCTTGCGCTCGGCGACGCGCACGGCGTCGGCGGCGCGGGGTACTTCGCGGCGCGCGAGGGCTTGGTAGCGCCGACCGAACGCGCGGTGGAATACTTGACCAACACCTTCATGGTGGACGACGAATCGCCGGAACTGGACGGCTACGTGAATGTCGTCGCCGCGCGGTTCCGCCGCCAAATCGAAACGCACGTCGCCGCCGAAGCGGCGCTGGATATCGGCGCGCATTACACCTCGGCGGTCAAACTATTGTTGATCGATCATTTTCTCGACATCGCCCGCGGTCATTTCGTCGTACGCCGTTTGGAGCGCGTCTACGGCGCGCACGAGGTGAGGACGACTTACGAGCGGATTCGGGTGGTCAATGGCTGAATGCCGCTTCGTGAAGAACGGCATGCATCAAACCCGCCCCATCGATCGAATCCGCTCCCAATCCAGATCGAAGCGCGCCAGATATTTGCGCAAGCGGTCGGCGTCGTTGACGCTGCTGCGCTGCGCACGCGACATGGCGAACAGCGTGCGGCCCGCGTCGGAGAGCGAGGTCGCGCGTGCGCACACCGCGACCACGTCTTCGAGCTGCACGCGGTCGAAACGGTCCAATGTCGCCGCGCGTTCGCCCAGCAACGCATCCAGCGGCGAGGCATCGTCCACGGGCCGCCACTGCCGACGCAGACGCGCGATTTCTTCTTCGACCGCATCGATGCCGATACGCCCGGCGTTCGCCAGCGTGGCCATGCGCATCACCGAGGCGCCCAAATCGCGGAAGTTGCCCGACCAAAGCGCCTCGGCGCCGGCGGCGAAGCGCAGATAACGCTCGCGCGCTTCGCGATTGAACGCCACGCGCTGACGTTGTTCGCGCGACCAACGCTCCAGCTCGAAATCCAGATTCGGTTCGATGTCCTCGATGCGCTCGGCCAGTCCCGGCAATCGATACGTCCACAAATTCAAGCGCGCCAGCAGATCGTCGCGAAAACGACCGGCGCGCACCGCGTCGTGCAAGTCGCGATTGGTGCCGGCGATGAGCTGGAAATCGCTTTCGACATCCTTGTCGCTGCCGACCGGCGGAAAACGCTTCTCCTCCAGCGCGCGCAGCAGCAACGCTTGTTCGTCCAATCCCAACTCGCCGATTTCGTCGAGAAACAGCAGACCTTTGTCGGCCGATCGCAGCAAGCCCGCGCGATCGCCGCCAGCGCCGGTGTATGCGCCTTTGACGTGGCCAAACAGCGCGCTCATCGCGCCATCGCCGCGCAGGGTGGCGCAGTTCACTTCGACGAAACGCCCGGGCAATTGGTGCTTTTGCCGCTTCAGCTCGAACACGCGTTTCGCGAGCTGGCTTTTGCCCGCGCCGGTCGGCCCCATCAGCAGCATCGGCGCTTTCGAGCGCGTGGCGACGATCTCGATCTGTTCGATCATGCGATTGAACGCCGCGTTGCGCGTGGCGATGCCGCTCTTGAGCAGGTCACGATCCTCGATGCGCTCCTGCTCGAACCGCTGCGCGATGGCGTCGTAGCGCGAGAGATCCAGATCGATCACGGTGTAACTGCCCGGATCGTTGCCGGATTGTTTGCGCGGCGGCGAAGTCTGCAGCAAACGCCCTGGAAAATGCCGGCTTTCGGCGAGCAGGAACCAACAAATCTGGGCGACGTGCGTGCCGGTGGTGATGTGGATGTAGTACTCCTCTTCGTCCGGCTTGAACGCATACGCGCGAACGAAATCGTGCAACGCGGCGTAGACGCTCTCGAAATCCCACGGGTCCGCGATGTACA
>JAGNNB010000522.1 GCA_017990865.1 Lysobacteraceae bacterium | reverse complement strand
CTCCGAGGCCTGTTGAAAATCGCCGCTGCGGAAACTTTCCTCGGCCAGTCGGCGGCGATTGTCGAGGGTGTCGGCCACGTCCAACTGCAGCGCCGCCTTGCGCTTATGGCGTTCGGGATCGATGCGATCCTGCGCGCCGGTGACCAAGCGGCGCGCGGCGCGGTTGCTGCCGAGGCTGGGCAGCACTTCGGCGAAGAAATAGATGGCGACGGCGACGTAGGAGCCGATCAACAGCAGCCAGATCCAATACATCGGTCGGTGCGTCCGCACCACATGCACGGCGCAGGCGATTTGCAGCACAGCCGAAAGGATGATCAATGGATGCATGGGCGCCCCCGGCGCGGTATTTCGTAACATCAGTCTAGCAGCGACGGACTCTCCCAATCGCCGCGTGCGGGCTGCTATGGTGCGCCTGCCGCGGCGCGCCCGTCGCGGCAGCGCCTGCGCGAGCGGCGCTCGTTCGTTTTCGCATGGAGCCGTCGCCATGTCCGCACCTGTCGCGCCTGCCGCCGTCGCGCCCGCCACCGTGGCCTATGTGCCCGCCGCCGAATCGAGCGAGCAGGCGCGGATCGAACGCGCCGCGGCGTTCGCCGACGAACTCGCCACGCGCCGCACCGTGCGCGATTTCGCGCCGACCCCGGTTTCGCGCGAGATCATCGAACATTGCCTGCGCGCGGCCGGTTCCGCACCGAGCGGCGCGAATCAGCAGCCTTGGCGCTTCGTCGCGGTGCAGAACCCAGCCCTCAAAGCAAAAATTCGCGAAGCCGCCGAAGCCGAGGAACGCGAGTTTTACGCGCACCGCGCACCGGAGGAGTGGTTGGACGCACTCGCCCCGTTGGGCACCGACGCCGACAAACCTTTTCTGGAGGTCGCGCCGTGGCTGATCGCGGTGTTCTACGAACGCTTCGGTTTCGACGACGCGGGTCGCAAGGTCAAGCGCTATTACCCGCACGAGTCGGTCGGCATCGCCACCGGTTTGTTGATCGCCGCGCTGCATCGCGCCGGGCTCGCCACGCTCACGCACACGCCCAGTCCGATGGGCTTCCTCAACGACCTGCTGGGCCGGCCGAAAAACGAAATGCCGTACCTGCTGCTCGTCGTCGGTCATGCGGCGCCGGGCTGCAGAGTGCCGGCGATCGAACGCTTGCCCTTGGCACGTTATGCCGCCTTTCTCTGAGCCGATGCCCGCGCAGGACACCGCTGCGATCGACTGGACGTTCGCCGCCGGTCGCGTTCGCGGCCGTTTGCTAGACGAGAGTGACGATGACCGCGCGCTGTACGTCGCGCTCTACGCCGAACCGGTGGTCATGGCGCATATCGGTGCGGCGATGAGCCCCGCCGCCGCCGCCGCGTTGTTTCAGAAATCCGTCGACTGCAATCGAGCCCCCGCCGCGCTGGCGCGGTATTGGCGCGTCGATGAGATCAGAACCGGCGAGGCGGTCGGGATCGTGGCGTTGGTGCGTAATCCGAATGCGCTCGATCGCGGCGAACTCGGCGTCATGCTGCGGCCGCACTGGCAAAACCGCGGCGTCGGGCTGCCGGCGTTGGCGGGCCTGGTCGATGGCGTGATCGCGGACCGTTGGTTGCGCGATGTCGATCTGTTGATCGGGCGGCACGCCGCCGATAATCCCAACGCCGGCCGATTGACCGAGGCGCTCGGGTTCGAGCGGCAAGCGGACGACGGCAGCGGCTCGGTGCGCTGGTATTTGAAACGCAGCGACTGGCATCTGCGCCGCGAAGCCTGGCCCTCCGCTGCGGCCGGCCTCAAGTATTTCTCGAACGAAAGGCCCTGATCGATGAATCCAAAGGCAGTTTCGTTGCGGTCGGTCTCGGCATGATGCTCGGGGCCCACCTCAGCCCGCGCTCGCGCAGCGAGATCGAGCAGGCGGATGCCGTGTTCGCATTGGTGTCCGACGCCGTGGTCGAACTTTGGCTGCAGCGCATGCGACCGGATCTGCGCAGCCTGCAGCCGTTCTACGCCGAGGGCAAACGCCGCACCGACAGCTATCGCCAGATGATCGGGGCGATGCTGGGCGAAGTTCGCGCCGGGCGGCGCGTCTGCGGCGTGTTCTACGGGCACCCCGGCGTGTTCGCGCAGGTGCCGCATCATGCCGTCGCCCAAGCGCGCGCCGAGGGCTTCGAGGCCGAGATGCAGCCGGGTATTTCGGCCGAGGATTGCCTGTACGCCGACTTGGGCATCGACCCCGCGACTTACGGCTGCCAGCACTACGAGGCCAGCCAATTGCTGTTCTACCGACGGCGACTGGACCCTTCCGCCTATCTGGTGATCTGGCAAATCGGCCTGACCGGCGACCGCAGCCTCGCGCGCTACAGCACCGGCCCGGTGTATCGGCAGTTGCTGGTCGAGAGAATGATCGAAGCCGGCTATCCGCCGGAGCACGAGGTCGTGGTCTACGAGGCCGCGACCCTGCCCATCGCGGCCCCCCGCATTGACCGCATGCCGTTGACGGCCCTGGTCGAAGCCGACCTCCGGCTGCAGAGCACCCTGGCCGTTCCTCCGGCGCAGCCGATGGTCCGCGACGAGGCGATGTTGGCGCGAATCGCGGCGATTGATGAGGAAATCGACGTGGCCGGCGGCAAGACTGCGATGCCTTAGACGCGTCCATTGGTCGAAAGCTGAATAGGGCCGTGACCGTCCTCCGACCCTTCCGCGTTTCTCGTCTACCCAGACC
>JAGNNB010000083.1 GCA_017990865.1 Lysobacteraceae bacterium | reverse complement strand
CCGCTGATCCACCGGCACGAACGTCACCATGCTCTGCTTCATTTCCTTCATGCCCCATTCCGGCGGCGACGGCGGATCGTGCTGCAGGAAGCGAGCCATGATGTCGATGTCTTGCGCGCTGAGTTCGCCCGACGTACCCCAATTCGGCATACCGGCGGGCGAACCGAAATTGATCAGCGCCTTCAGATAATCGGTGCCCTTGGCACGGGTGATATCGGGCGTCAGAGGCTTGCCGGTCGCGCCTTTGCGCAAGACGCCATGGCAGCCGGCGCAACGCTCGAAGAAGATTTGCGTCGCATGCTTACGTTCGTCGTCGCTCAGCGGCGGCAGTGCGCCGCCGGCGCCGGCGAGCGCGACCGGCGCCGGAATCGCGGTCGGTGCGCCTTGGTATTTCGCTTCCGGCGTCTTCGTGCCGGCCTGCGCGGCTTCGGGCGTTTGCGCGCCGCGGCGCGCGGCGACTTCGGCGGCGGCGACGCTCGCACCACCGTTGCCCCAACTGTGGTTGATGTACGACAGCACATTGGCGACATCGGTGTCGCTCAGGTGATTCAACGCCGGCATCACGCCGTCGTAATCGGCGCCGTTGACGGTGACTTTGCCGCTGAACCCTTTCAGCACCACGTCGACGAGACGCTCTTTCGGCACGTTGCGGATGTAATCGGAGCTCGCCAACGGCGGAAACGCACCGGTCAAGCCTTTGCCGTCGGGCTGATGGCAGGCGGCGCAGTTGGCGAGGTAAGTCGCTTCCCCGGCTTCCATGGCCGACTTCGGCGGGCGTTCGTTGCTGATTTCGTCCGCGCGCGCGCCGGCATAAGCGAATGCCGAGGCGGTCGCGACGAGCGCGAGAGCGATTGCGATGTGCGTTCTTTTCATGGGCGTTCCCCGAGCACGGATAGATGACGTGGTCTTACGACGGTTTGCCGGTCGGGGAGGATTGTCCGGGTCGCCTTTTCGTTCGCGCATGACTTAAGTCAAGCCGGTCGCAATTCGCGCTCGAAGCCGTGCGCGGGTGTTCTTACACTCGCATCATTCCCGTTCGAGAGGCCGCCATGCCCGCTCGCGATCCGCACCGTCGCCGAATGCACCGCAAGGCTGTGCCGGCCGTCTTGTCCACGGCGGTCGCGCTCGCGTTATGCAGTGCGCATGCCTGTGCGGCGGAGGACGACGCGCGCGCCTCCGACCCACGCATGCTGGATCGCATCGTCGTGATCGCCAGCAAAGTGCCAGAGCCCGCCGGTCGCGTCGTCGGCCGCGTGGTCGCGATCGAGCGTGCGACGTTGGAGCGCCAACAGGTGCAGGACATCGCCGATCTGGTGCGCTACGAACCCGGCATCGACGCCCTGGGCGACAGCGCGCGTTTCGGGTGGCAGGGCTTTTCGATTCGCGGTCTCGACGGCAATCGCGTGGGCATGGAAATCGACGGTGTGCCGGTGGCCGAGGCGTTCAGCGTGGGGCAGTTCGCAGCCGCGGGTCGCGATCTGGTCGAGTTGGATGCGCTGCAGCGCGTCGAAATTCTGCGCGGGCCGGCATCGACGCTGTACGGCAGCGACGCGCTCGCGGGCGTGGTCGCGTATCGCACGCGTTCGCCCGCCGACCTGCTCGCGCTCGACGACGATGCGCATCAACTCGGCGCGCGCTGGGGCGCTTCGGGTCGCGACGACAGCATGAGCCGTTCGGTCGCGCTCGCCGGGCGCGGCGGCGAGCGTTTCGAAGCCATGGTGCTCGCCTCGCGGCGCGATGGTCATGCCGCCGACAACCATTCGGCCGCGCATCCGGCCAATCCGCTCGATTACCGCCGCGACGGTCTGCTGGCCAAGTTGATCTGGGATGGACAAGGTTTTGGCCGTTGGACCGCGACCTACGATCGCGGCGAGGGCCGTGCTCGCACCGACGTGGGTTCGCTGCGCTTCGGACCGGGACGTTTCTCCACCACCACCGATCTGCGCGGCGACGATCGCTATCGCCGCGAACGCGCCAGTCTCGGCGCCGAGTGGTCGTCGACGTCGATGTGGCTCGACCGCGCCGAATTGCTGTTGTACGCGCAGCGCAGCGACACCACGCAGGACACGGCGCAAACGCGTCTCGCCGACCGCACCACGCGTTTTCCGTCGCTGCGGTTGCGTCGATTTTCGCTGGAACAGAACAACACCGGTATCAAGTGGCTGGGCGAATCGCGCAGCGGCAGCGAAGGCGATACGTTCCGTCATCGCCATGTCTTCGGCATCGAACTGTCGCGTACGTCTTTCGAAGGTCTGCGCGACGGCAGCGAGATCAATCTGCTGACCGGCGCGAGCAGCAACGTGGTGTTGGGTGAGCGCTTTCCGGTTCGCGATTTTCCCAACAGCACCGCGCGCGAAACCGGCGTGTTTTGGCAGGATGAAATCGGCATCGGCGAGCGTTTCGCCGTGGTGCCCGGGCTGCGTTGGGAGCGCTACGCGCTCGACGCGCAGGCCGACGCGATGTTCCGCGAGGATTATCCGAACGTGCGCGTTACCGACATCCTCCGCACCGCGTGGACGCCGAAGCTGGGACTGCGTTGGCAGCCGAGCGAGCGCTCGACCTTCTTCGCGCAATACGCCCGCGGGTTTCGCGCGCCGCCGTTCGGCGATGTGAACATCGGTTTGTCGTTGACCTTGTTGAACTACGAAGTGCGGCCGAACCCGGATTTGCGGCCGGAAACCAGCCACGGGTTCGAAGCGGGTTGGCGCTGGCGCGGCGAAGGTCTGCGCCTCGATGTGTCCGCGTATCGCAATCGCTATCGCGACCTGATCGATTCGCGCGCCAATCTCGGCATCGATCCGAGCAGCGGCGCCCTGGTGTTCCAATCGGTGAATCGCGCACGCGCGCGGATCGAAGGCATCGAAGCCGAAGCGTCGTGGACGCCCGCGTTGGCGCCGTCCTGGGAATTCCGCGCCGCCGGCGCTTGGGCGCGCGGGCGCGATCTCGCCCGCGATGCGCCGCTCAACAGCGTCGCCCCCGCGAAAGCGGTGCTTGGCGCCAGTTGGGAGCCGGCCGCGTCGAACTGGGGCGTCGAAGCCGTCGCCACCGGCGTCGCGAGGCAGTCTGCGCTGGACGAAAGCGCGGGATCGTTGTTCGGTGCGCCGGGACATGCACTGCTGGACGTGTACGCATGGTGGCGTCCATTGTCGGCGACGCGCGTGAATCTCGCGGTGCAGAATCTGGCCGATCGTCGCTATTGGGACTGGAACACCGTGCGCGGCGTTTCCGCTAACGCGGCGGACATCGATTTCTACACGCGCCCGGGGCGCAGCGTCTCGTTGTCGGTTTCGTTCGATTGGTGATCGCAAACAGCCGCCAAGCCGCCAAGGTCGAAGAGGGGTTCGCATCGATTCGATGTGGCCCCAGCGCTACACTGCGCGCATTCCAGGATCGATCCTCGCGATGTCCATCATCCTCACCGAATTCGCACGCCCTCGCCTATTCCCCGCCGAACCGCGCCGCAATACCGTCCAGGACTGCACGCCGGAGCAATTCGTGCGCCGTCTCAACGACGAAACGCCCATGGCGGTGCTCGACGGTTACGCGCCGTTCTGCAAGCTCCATGTCCACCGCAATTGGACCTCGACGCGGTGCATGACGATCCCCATCGGCGACGCGAATCGTCGGTTCCTGAGCAGCGCTTATGAGGCCCGCACCAGCGACGAACTGCCGGTGCTGGTGCGTTGGTTCGAGGGCGTGGAGCCGCCGGTCGCGGAATTCCTGATCGCGATTCTCTACAGCCGCGAACAGATGGCGAAGGAAGGCAATCCCATCGATGCCGACTGGGGCATCGTCGGCTGCCTTTACACGATGACACCGGAAGAAACCCCGATGACGCCGATCACGATGATGCGCAATGCGCTGGGCGTGAACGAAGGCGGCTCGGATGTGCCGATCGATCGCGACGCGTATCGACGCAGCGTAGCGTTTTGGGAAAAGAATGCGGGATGGCGCGGGTAGGGTGGCGGTGAGCGCAGCGAACCCCACCATGAAGCCTCTCGCGGTGGTGGAGTTCGCTGCGCTCGCCGCCGCCCTACGAAAGATGCGAGACGCGCGTTATCTCGCGTCCGAGATGTCGATCGCTACCCGCAGATCCGTCTCGCCCAGGAACACGCCCTCCGGCCCGAATCGCCGTTCGACGATCCGCGCATGATCGTCGGCGATCAGCGCCACCGTGCTGGCGCGCGTGCCGTACTGCGCGCTGCGGATGAAAGCGGGCGATAGAAAACGTTCGAGCGCCAACCCGACGCCGGTATCGGGTAGCGCATCGTCGGGCGCGAGCGCGGGATCGGCGAGCGCGTCGAATAACGCCGAGAGATCAACCGCCTCGCTCAGCGCGGCCGGCGTGACGCGCCACGTATCGAGCCGCGCCATCAGGGCGGCGGTCTTGGGCCAAGGCGCATCCAACGCACCGTTCGAAACGCCGTGCATACCCGGAGCCAGCGGACGCATCGCGAAACGCACGCCACCGCGTTCGTCGGCTTCGCGATTGGTCGCAAACGCGAGCGTCTCGCCGTCGCAGGTCAGCAAGTTGAACGGGCGGTAATCCATCGCCTGGGATGCGAGCGGCGCCATCGCATCCGCGGCATCGGTGCCTTGGACGAAGGCCGCAACCAACGCACCCCGCGTTCGCCCTTCGCTGTCGCCGGGGCGACGTACGTTCGTCACCGCGGCCAAACGTCGCCCGCGCAGGGCCAGCCAACCGCCACCGTGCAGCGCATCGCGACCGCCGATCACGTGCGGATCGTCGCGCCAAGCGTCCAACGGCAACGTCGGCCGCACGTGGTATTCGTCGCGATTGGCGGCCAGCACCAAACGGTAACGCGGGTGCATGCGCCAAGCGAGCGCGATCAGGCACATGGTCGGTTTCGGAAATGCAGGAAGGTCAGCATAGCGAATGCTTCGCCGTTCGTGCGGAGACGACACCGCGCAGGGATGCGGCCAACGTAGCATCATTCGACAGGTAATGCGGCGCGCAGAATCGCCGTACGCGCGATCAAGGTGTGCGCCATGAACGGCATATCGCCGCGACTGTCGAGGCGATCTCGATTCGCCGCCAGATGCTGTCGCAGCGCGTCGAATTCCGCCGACGCTTCGTCGCGGTGGCCCTGCGACCAGCGCACGCGCAAGCGGGCGAAGGCCGCGTTGTCGCGATCCATCTCGCTTCGTTTGGGCATCGCCGCCATTTTCTCGGCGATTCGGGCGTGGCGTTCGGCTTCGTCGATACGGCCGAAGAACAACAACGGGCCGACGCGATTGGCGTACGGATCGCCGTAGGGTTCGCCGACGCGTTCGCTTGCGGCGATCGTCGATGCCAGCAGAGCGTCGGCCTCGCGATAAAGCGCGCGCTGCGTATCGCCCCCGCTTTCCCTCGCGGCGACGATCAGCAGCGACGCGAGATCGTTGTGGCGCCGCCATGTGGCGGTGTCTTCGGGGCCCTGCGTGCGCAACGCGATGGCGGCGGCGCGACGTGCGTAAGCGACCGCCGCTTTCGTCCGGCCGTGTTCGATCTCCACGGCGGCGCGCATGCCCAGCACTTCTTCCAGCAACGGATGTCCCGCACCCACTTGCGCGGTCATGATGGTCTCCGCGCGGCGCAGCGCGATCCGCGCGCGTCGTCCATCGGCGCGACACGAGCGCCAGGTCTTGGCGATCGTCAGCCAAGCGCGCCCGGTTTCGACATGCGATTCGCCGAACACGGCGATGGTATCCATCAGCGCCGTCGCCGCCAGCGCATGCGCCTCGTCGGGGTCGCCTTCGGCCGCGCGCAGCAGGGCCAAGGTCTGCCGCGTCTGATTCAAGGGTAGCGGGTTCTGATCGTCCAAAAGGCTCAACGCTGCGCGCAGATCACGCTCCGCTTCGCCGGTATGCTCGAGCGACGCACGCACGGTCGCGCGTTGGCGCAGCAGCGAGGCGAGCGCGGGCTGTCCGCTGTCGCCGAGCCGTTTCGCCGTTTCGATGGTGCGATCCAGAATGCGCAAGGCCTCGCCGGTGTCGCCGCGCAGCCATCGCGATATCGCCCATTGATAATTCAAATCGACCCCGGCGAGGTCGGCGTCCTCGCCTTCGATCGCTTCGAGCGTCGACGCGCCTTCGTGCGCGAGGCGTTCGGCCTCGGCCCACTTCGAACGTTTGTTCATCAGATTCGCCAACAACGCATTGCGCTTGGCGAGCACCAGAGGGTCGTCGCCGCTCAGACGTTTCGATTCGAGCAGCAAGCGCTCCGCGGTCGCGAAGTCGGACCGCAACAGATATGCGCGCGCCAGCGCCACCAAACCGCGCGCGAGAAACTGCGGCCGATCCGCGCCGGCATCGGCCCGTAATCGGCGCTCCGCATCGTTCAACAGCGCCAGCGATCGATGCGGCGGATCGCGGAGCGAGCGCAGCGTCGCCACGCGCAAGGAATCTTCGAATAGCCGGCTGAGAATCGCGTCATTCTCCGCCGCCATATCGGCGCGTGCGCTCTGCCGCAGCAGCGCGCCGCTCATGATCAGAATGGCCGCGAACGCCAGGACGGTCAGCGCGCTCGCGAGCGCGTTGCGACGCAGGAACCGCCCTGCGCGATAGCGCCAATCGCCGCTGCGCGCTTCGACCGGACGGCGGTCCAGCCACGCGCGCAAATCGTCGCGGATATCCACGACGGCAGCGTAGCGTTCGGTGGGATCGCGATGGACGCAGCGCAAGGCGATGGCGTCCAGATCGCCCGCAAGCGCGTGCGACAGCCTGCGCGCGTCGCGACAGCCGCGTTGTCGAGCGCTGCCGTCGGGGCGCGCGAGCGCGCGTACGCTCACGGGCACCGCCACGTCCGCGGTGCGCGGCGCAGGCAGCGGGAGAGACGTCGGGACGTAGGGCCAATCGTCGCAAAGCAATCGATACAGGACCGCGCCGAGCGCATAGACATCGATCGCGACGCTGGGCGGCGCGCCCTCGAAGATTTCGGGGGCGGCATAGGCGGCGCTGACGCCGATGCGCGCGAACCCGCCATCCGCATGCGGTGCGCGCATGGCGGATAGGCCGAAATCCAGGAGTTTGACGTTGCCGTCTTCGTTGACCAGCAGATTCGAGGGTTTGACGTCCTGGTGCAGGACGCCGTGCGCATGGGCGTAACCGACGGCATCGCACACTTGAATCATCAGACGTACGCGCGTGCGCAAGTCGGCGCTGTGCGCGTCGCACCACAGGTCGATCGGCTCGCCGTGCACGCGTTGCATCGCGATCCAGGGCTGCTCGCCGTCGTCCGCACCGTCTTCCGTGCCGGCATCGTACAGCGCGACGATGGAAGGATGCTCCAGTCGCGCCAAGTGACTGCGTTCCTTGGCGAACGCCTGCCGCAGCACCGGCGACATGATCTCGGGGCGCACGGTCTTGAGCGCGACTTCGCGTTCGTACAGGCCATCGGCGCGATGCGCGGCGTAGATCACGCCCATCCCGCCGACACCGATGATGCCATCGACGCACCAAGGCCCCAGGCGCGTGCCGTCGGGCCAGATTCTCAACGCCGACCGTTCGCTGTTCGCGGTCTCGCCATCGAGCGCGGCGTACCAACGCAGCGGCGAAGCGAACGAATGCGTTTGCGCGTCGGCGGCGAGCAAACGCAACAGCGCGACGCAGGCCTCGGGATCGTCCCGCTGCAGGTCGGACAACTTCTCCGTCAGCGAAACGCGCGGCGAGTCGGCGTAGCGATCGAACAGCGACAGCGCCCGCGCGAACGGATCGTTCGATTCGGTGTTCAAGACGCCTCCTTGGCGACGCCGACCTTCGCGAGACCGACGGTGCGATCGCCGACGGTAACGCTTCGGCCCAGCCAACCTTCGTGTCGGCGTTCCCCGATCATGGATGCGTCCGGGGGCGCAAGGGTCGCGTCAGGGTGCGATAGCGGCATCCGCGATGCTGTCTCCGAGTTGCGTGACCAGGAAGGCGCGCGCTTTGCGCCAGTCGCGCCGCAACGTGCGTTCGGTGACGCCGAGCGCGAGCGCGATTTCGTCTTCCTCCAAGCCCGCGAAATAACGCATTTCGACCAATTGCGCCAAACGCCGATCGACCCGCGTCAAGCGCGTCAATGCGGCGTCGATCGCGAGCATTTCCGACAGTATGTCGTCTTGCGCGGCGTCGATGCGCTCGTCGAGCGCCAAGGCGCGTTCGCCGTCGCCGCGCTTTTCGGCGGTCTCGCGCCGCACTTCGTCCATCAGCACGAAACGCATGGCGCGGGCGATCAGGGCGGTGAAGTGGCGTCGATCCTCGACCGTGAATTCGGCGCCGCACAACCGCAACCAACTTTCGCTGACCAAGGAAGTCGCCGAGAGCCCGCCATGCTGGCGTCGCCGAAGCTGGGCGCGTGCGATGCGGTGTAGGTCGGCGTAAAGCAGGCCATAGATCCGATTCCAAGCCTCGCCTTCGCCCGCCTGCGCGGCGATCAACAGACCGGTGACGGATTCGGACGTGTCCGACCGGATCGCCGTATTCGTGATGGCCATCGCTTTATTCCATGTCCGCAAATCGGTTCGCGCTACGAATAGCCAAGTAAGTAAAGCACAGCCCCCACCGCTGCGCACACCGTTTCCCATTCTTTCGGATGTGGAGGACGGAGGCAGCCCATGGTCCAGCGACGAGAACATGCCCACGATCGAGACCCGCCCCAGCGCGCGCCGACACGGACGAGGCCATCGGAATGGACGAAGCCCGCGCACCCACGCGGCGGGCGATTCGCGGATAAATGCTTCGAGTCGGCGCGAGCGGCGGCAGTGAGCCGAACGCCGCTCTATCGCAGCGAAGTACTCGACGCCAAACGCAATCGCTGGCTGGGCCGCCTGGTCTTGCGCCAGCCCATGTCGCACTGGGCGATGACCGGGGGCGCGATCGCGATCGTCACCCTGCTGACGGTGTTCTTGTTCGTCGGCGAGTACGCGCGAAAAGTCAGAATCTCCGGCCGCCTGGTCGAAATCGCGGCCTCGCCGCGCGCCGCGAACGAGCGCCTTATCGCGCAAGGCCCCGCGCAAGGATCCACGCAGCGCGCCCCGCTGCTCGAAGCGGAATTGTTGATTCCCGAACATGCGCTGGCGTCGGTCGATGTCGGCGCCGAAGTCTTCCTGCGCTACTCCGCATACCCGCACCAGCGCTACGGCCAATATCGCGGGCGCATCCTTCGGATTTCGCGAATTCCGATCGCCGACGAATCGCCGGCATCGACGCAAGCATTGGACGAAATACCGGGTGCGCAAGCCAGCCGCTATCGCGCCGTCGTCTCGCTCGAACGTCAGCGCGTGCGCGACGACCGCGGCGTCGAGCGCGACCTACGGCCGGGGCTCGGCGTGATGGCCGACATCGTCGTCGAAAAGCGCGCGCTGTACCGATGGCTATTCGAACCCTTGGCGCGCTCGTAGACGCGCGCTCGCCGACAACGCATCCGTATCGGTCCGCCCTCCGCAACGAACTCCCGCACGCAGCGAACCCGAGCCCACACCCCATGACCGAATCCTCGAAGACCGTTTTCATCTACACCATGCCGGGCGACTGGCATGCGATCCTCGCCGAAACCGCGCTAAAGGCGCGCGGCCATCGCGTCGTGCGCTATTTCGGCTCGGATTTTCCCGAGACGGCCGACATCGAATTCGAATACGGCCGCGATGGCGAAACCTTGCGTTTGCATACGCTCGACGGCAGTTTCGCGCTTTCGGACATCGATGTGGTCTGGAACCGGCGGATGATCGGCCCGAAAGTGCCGCCGAACGTCGATCCGCGCGACCGCGACTACGTGGCGCAGCAAATCCGTTTCGGCGATGCCGCGCTGCGCAGCTTGCTGCGCGAGGCGGTTTGGATCAATCCGCACGACGCCGCGCGCAACGCCGACCACAAGCCGAAACAATTGCAGTTGGCGTTGCGCAACGGCCTG
>JAGNNB010000521.1 GCA_017990865.1 Lysobacteraceae bacterium | reverse complement strand
GTCGCACGATATGCGCACGCCGCTGGCGCGGCTGCGGTACGGTTTGGCGTTGATCGAGCAGACCGACGCCGACCGCGACGCGCGCGAGGCAATGGAGCACGACATTGACGAGATCGATGCGATCGTCGGCCAGTTCATCGATTACGTCCGCGACGGCCGCGATGAGGCCGATGCGGAGGTCGATCTGGCCGAGCTGCTGCGCGAACAGATCGACCGCGAAGCGCGCGAAGGTCGCGTTTGGGCCGTGTCCGCGCCCGAGCAAGCCGTCTTGCGCGGCCGTCCGTTGGCGCTGCGGCGTGCGATCGGGAACCTCGTCGCCAATGCCGTGAAGCATGGCGGCGCGCCGTTCGAGGCGCATCTGGAGGCCTGCGCCGCCGAGGCCGGGTTCGAATCCGAGACCAAATCCGAATCCCAACTCGGGCTACCCGAAGGCTGGGGACTGCGGATCGGCGACCGCGGTCCGGGCGTGCCGCCGGAGCGTCTGAACGACCTCGGCCGCCCGTTCCATCGCGTGGACACCGCGCGCGGCACCGCCGGCAGCGGGCTGGGGTTGGCCAGCGTCGCGCGCGTCGCCATCGTGCACGGCGGCGCGCTGCGGCTGCGCAATCGCGAGGGCGGTGGTCTGGAGGCCGAGTTGCGGCTGGCGCTGCGGGCACGCTGAAACCTTGCTCGAACACTGCAACCTCACTGACGGCGTGCCCCCTGGGGCTTCCCGCCAACGGTCGTCATCGTTTCCGAAGCCCTCAACTTGCAAGATCGACGCCCGCGACCGTCGTTCGCGCCCGGCCATCGCCGGGCTTGTGGCAAAATCGTCGGCCGTTTCGCACGAGATTCCGCCCATGTCGCCAGTCGCCGCCCGGCCGCGCCCCGCCCGCCTGCGCGCCAATAGGCGGGGAGGCTGAGATGGCGGACCACACCGGGCATTTGCCGCGCACGCCGGGCCGCATCTTCAAGGCCGCCGTCTGGTCGATCCAAGGCCTGCGCGCGGCTTGGCTGCACGAGTCCTCGTTTCGGCTGGAGGTCTATCTTCTGGTCGTCTTGACCCCCGCGGCGCTGTGGCTGGGCGAGAACGCGATCGAACGCGCGCTGATGATCGGCAGTTGTCTGCTGGTGTTGAGCGCGGAATTGCTGAACTCGGCGATAGAAGCGGTGATCGAACGCTACGGCCCCGAATTCCACGAATTGGCCGGTCGCGCGAAAGACATGGGTTCCGCCGCAGTGTTCGTGCTGATGATGAATGTGCTGTTGGTGTGGGGTTTGATCCTCGGCGAACGCTTCCTCTGATCCCGATACCTCGCCGACGAAACTCTTTGAGCGGGCTGTCGAAACACAATCCGCCAACGCCGCCTGCGAAGGCGACCTGAACGACGCGCTGGATATGCGTTTTTCAATAACCTGTTAGGAACCGATATTCATGTTGGAATTGCTGTCCGATCCGCAGACGTGGATCACCCTGATCACCTTGAGCGCGATCGAGATCGTGCTCGGTATCGACAATCTCGTGTTCATTTCGATCGCGGTCTCCAAGCTGCCGTACGAGAGGCGCGAGAAAGCGCGCAAATTCGGTATCGCGGTCGCCTGCATCACCCGCGTCGCGCTGCTGCTCACCTTGGCGTGGCTGGCCGGGCTGACCCGCGATCTGTTCACCGTCCTCGGCCAAGGCATTTCGGTGCGCGATCTGGTGCTGATCCTCGGCGGCGTGTTCCTGTTGGTCAAAGGCACCGGCGAAATTCGCGACATCCTGCAGGGCGAGGGCGAAGGCGAGGACATCGACACCAAACCCAAGAACGCGTTCTGGGCGGTGATCGCGCAGATCGCGGTGATCGACATCGTGTTCTCGCTCGATTCGGTGATCGCGGCGGTAGGCATGGCCAACCAAACCCCGGTGATGGTCGCGGCGATCCTGCTGGCGGTCTTGGTGATGCTGCTGGCGGCGACGCCGATCGGCAGATTCATCGACAACAACCCGACCATCAAAATGCTGGCGCTCGCGTTCATCGTGCTGGTCGGCGCATTCCTGGTCGCCGAAGGCTTCGAAGCGCATGTGCCGAAAGGCTATATCTACTTCGCCATGGGCTTCTCCGCAGCGGTCGAAATGCTGAATCTGTGGGCGAAAAAGCGCGCGCAGCAGCGTCTCGTCGCGGAGTGAGGGCGTAGCGCCGGCGCGCGAAATGCCGCGCCGGCGATTCGAAGATCGAACGGAACACTGCGTTGCCGTGCGCATCGTCCGTTCGCGGTCGCTTCGCTCGTTTTTTATCCCTGCGCGTCGATGCGCTTCGGGAGAACATCGTGATGCGACTGTTGTCGATACGTTCGTCTCTTTATGCCCTGTTCGCGGTGCTGTCGATGGCGCTCGGGTGCTTCGCGACGGCGCCCGCGTTCGCGCAGCAAGCCGCCGCGCTCTCGCCGATTCCGCCTCTGGACGGGCCGGTCGTCGATATCACCGGCACGCTATCGATGCGGGATCGCCAGCGCTTGGAAGCGCGCGCCGCGGAACTGCGCCAACGCAACGGCGCGCAATTGCAGATCCTGATCGTGCCGACGACCGCACCGGAAGATGTCGCGGACTACGCCCAGCGCGTGTTCGATACGCAGGGACTCGGGCGCCGCGGGTTCGACGACGGCCTGTTGATCGTCGTCGCCAAGAACGACCGCCGCATGCGCATCCACGTCGGCACGATCAGGATCTGCAAT
>JAGNNB010000520.1 GCA_017990865.1 Lysobacteraceae bacterium | reverse complement strand
TTCCCTCCCTGCCGGCGCTGCCGTCCTTGCCGTCGCTGCCGAAGCTGCCGGCGTTACCCGCATTGCCGTCGCTGCCGATTCCATCGTTGGTGATTCCGCTGCCGATTCCCTCGCTGCCGGCGTTGCCGTCCTTGCCCGCCTTGCCGAAGTTGCCGTCATGCCCCTGTTGAACATCTCTCTTCTGAAATCGCCGATCGCGAACGGGAGCGTCCCATGCTGAAACCCGGCACGCTCGTCGGCGACGCCCTGGACGTGGGCAGCATGGCGCACGCCATCGAACTGGCGATGATCGCGCAGGGCATGCTCGATCTCGACGAAGAAACGCCCGACGCCGCGGAGAACCGCCGCAAGACCTTCATCGCCATTTCGACCGGCATCGTCAATCACCTGAAAGCCAATCTCGACGTGCGTGTCGTCCAAGGCAAGTTCGGCAACAGCATTCCCGCCGCCGCGACGACGCTCAGCGGCGCCAACGGCGACATCAGTTAAGGGCAGGGCACCGCGATGGACGAACGCTACTTGATGTTTCCGTTTTCGCTGACCGGCGCGGGCGCGACGGCGACGACCGATCTCGACGGCGCGATCCGCGGACGCATCGAACAATTGCTGTTCACCTCGCCGGGCGAACGCGTGATGTTGCCGACCTTCGGCTGCGGCGCACGCGATCTGCTGTTCCGCGGCAACAACGACGTGTTGGCCGCCGCGACCGAATTCACCGTCGCCAAATCGCTGCAGACCTTCCTGGGCGACTTGGCGATGGTCAACGCCGTCCACGTCGACACCATCGAAGAGACGCTGCACATCGAGGTGGTTTACACCAAGCGTCGCGATCTGGAACGGCGCCGTGTGCTGTACCAGCTCTCGCCGCAGGAGGGCACGAACCGTGGCTGATTGCCTGACCGTCGATTGCGGACGCGAACCGCCGACCCCGACCCCGGCGCCGCGCAGTTACGCGGGCGTCGATTTGATGGCGCACGATTACGATAGCCTGCTGCGAGCGATGCTCGATCAGTTGCCGCAGTTGGCGCCCGAGTGGCTGGACCGCAACGAAGCGGACCTGGGCGTGGTGCTGATGGAATTGCTGGCCTTCGCCGGCGATCAACTCGGCTATCTGCAGGATCGCGTCGCGCTGGAAGGTTTCCTGCGCACCGCGACCCAGCGCGAATCCGTGCGCAAGCTGGCGCGGATGATCGACTACACCATGGATCCGGGCCGTTCCGCCGAGACCGTGCTGCTGATCGAAGCCGCGGGCGTTGCGCCGTTCCTCTTGCCGGCCGGGTTCGCGGTGGGCAGCGTGCCGGCGAAAGGCGTCGAAACCGCGGACGCCGCGGTGGTGTACGAAACATCCGAAGACATCGTCGTCGTGCCCGCGCTCAGCCGTTTGGCGCTCGCGGCCGATGCGCCGTCGGGTGCGGATCGCAAACAACTGTGGATCGCCGCCGACCTCACCGGGCTCGTCGCGAAGGGCGCCCGTTTGTATATCCAACAAGCGGATACCGCGCAGCCGCGAATCGATCCGACGCGCTTGCCGAACGGCGAATGGTGCGAATTGGCCGCTCCGCCGGTGTTCGCGGCCGGCGTCACCACGTTGCAGTTGAGCGCGCCGCTGATCGGCGACTACTCGCGTTTGGGCGATGCCGTGCTCGGCATCGACCCGGCGCGCGTCTACGGCAACGCCGCGCACGCCACGCACGGCGCTTCGCAGGAAGAACGCGCGACGGCGAGCGGTACGCCGAATCAAACGCTGGAACTCTCGCTCGCCCCGATCGCGCAGATCGCGCCGGCGTTCTCGAGCGCGGAGGCAACGACCGCGCAAGCCTTGATCGTCCGCGTGGACGGCCAAGATTGGAGCGAAGTCGAAGATTTCATCGATAGCGAAGTCGCCGATCGGCACTATCGCGTCTCGCGCAACAACGATGGCTATGTCGCCCTGCATTTCGGCGACGGCGTGCGCGGTGCGATGCCGCCCGAAGGCGCGGCGATCGTCGCGGAATATCGCGTCGGGCTCGGCAATGCCGGTCATGCCGCGCCGGGCACGCTGCAAAACATGATTGCGCCGCCCGCGCTGCCGCTACCGTCGCAAAAGATTCTGCGCGTGCGCAATCCGGTCGCGGCCTCGGGTGCGCGCGACCCGGAAAGCCTCGCCCACGCGAAATTGATGGCGCCGTATCGCTTGCGCACGATCGCGCGCGCCGTGGTGCCGGAGGATTATCCGATCTGCATCGCCGAAGGCGTTCGCGTCGGCGGTCGGCACTACGCGCCGCTGCAGAGCTTGGCGCGGGTACGCAAGACCGGGACGTGGAATACCGTCTTCGTCAGCGTCGATATGCCCGATCGTCGCAAGCTCTCGGCGACGAAGGGGTTGCGCGAAGCGTTCGAGCGCCTGCTTGACGGCAAGAAGATGGCGGGACTGGATGTGCGCGTCGAGGATGCGCGCTATTGCCCGCTGCATGTCGCGCTGAAGGTCGAAGTCGGTGCCGGCCATTTCGCTCGCGATGTGCGCGGCGCCGTGGAGCGCGCGCTGGTCGGTCCGACGCAATCGGGCACGCCGTTCTTCGCGCCTGGACGTTTCGCGTTCGGCCAGCCGGTGTATTTGTCCGATCTTTACGCCGTCGTCGCCGCGATCGAAGGCGTGGAATCGGTCGCGGTCACGCGCTTCAAGCGCCTCGGCGACCGTTATCCCGACAACGAAACCG
>JAGNNB010000082.1 GCA_017990865.1 Lysobacteraceae bacterium | reverse complement strand
GCGTTTGGGCGGTTTGGCCGCCGCCGTCCCGATCGCGCTGCCTTCGATGGCCGTCGCCCAGGACGCCGGCGATCAGAACGACGCCCGCACGCTCGACACCATCACCGTCACCGCGCAGCGCCGCGTCGAAAACATCCAGGATGTGCCGATGGCGATCACCACCGTGGATCGCGAAAAGCTCGACGCGATCACCGCCAGCGGCGAAGACATCCGCGTGCTCTCGGGCCGTCTGCCCGCGTTGAACATCGAATCCTCGTTCGGCCGCGCCTTCCCGCGTTTCTACATCCGCGGCCTCGGCAATACCGACTTCGATCTGAACGCGTCGCAGCCGGTGTCGCTGGTGTACGACGGCGTGGTGCAGGAAAACCCGATTCTCAAAGGCTTCCCGCTGTTCGACGTCGAACAGGTCGAAATGGCCCGCGGCCCGCAGGGCACGCTGTTCGGCCGTAATTCGCCGGCCGGCGTGATCAAATTCGAATCGGCGCGTCCGCAGGACGAATTCGGTGGCTACGTCCGCGCCAGCGTGACCGAGCGCAACGGCTTCAACGCCGAGGGCGCCGTCACCGGTGCGATCAACGAAACCGCGTCGGTGCGCGTGTCCGGCATGCATCAGCGCCGCGACGATTATGTCGACAACACCTTCAACGGCGACGGCGACGATCTGGAAGGCTACGAAGAAAGCGCCGGTCGCGTGCAGATGCTGTTCGCGCCGAGCGATAGTTTCGAACTGCTCGCCAATCTGCACGCGCGCAAGCTCGAAGGCACTGCGCGCTTGTTCCGCGCCGGCATCATCAAGCCCGGCACGAACGAATTGCGCGACGATTTCGATCGCGACACCGTTTCCATTGACGGCCGCAACGAACAGAATCTCGAACAGTTCGGCGGCAACGTGCGCATGCGCTGGGATTTGGGTTCGTACAGCCTGTATTCGATCACCGGCTACGAAAACGTCGAAGCCTTCAGCCGCGGCGACATCGACGGCGGCTCGGTCTACGGTTTCCCGACCGACACGCTGGGCGAAGCCTTGTTCCCGGCCGAATCGGCCGACGGTTTGCCCAAGCACAGCCAGTGGAGCCAGGAATTGCGCATCGAGTCGGACGAACTCGGTCGCTTCGATTGGCAGGCCGGCGTGTTCTGGTTCCAGGAAAAGATCACCGTCGACAGTTTCAGCTACGACACCTTCGCGCCGGGCAACGCGCAGAACGGTTACGCCGTGCAGCGCCAGGACAACACCGCGTGGGCGGTGTTCGCCTCGGCCGATTTCGATGTCACCGATAAATTCAAACTTCGCGGCGGCCTGCGCTACACCGACGACAGCAAGGAGTTCGTCGCGCAGCGCGTGGTCGGTCCGTTCGGTCCGCCGATCGCACCGATCAAAGTCAGCCCCAGCGATACCGACGTCAGTTGGGATCTCAGCGCCGTGTACGCGGCCACCGACGACTTGAACGTTTACGGTCGCGTCGCCAAGGGCTTCCGCGCGCCGAGCGTGCAGGGTCGTTTGATGTTCGCGGATGCGACCTTGCCGGCCAGCGAGTTGGTGACCGTCGCCGATACCGAAACCGTGATTTCCTACGAAGCCGGCATCAAGGGACAGATGCTCGATAACCGCCTGCGTTTCGGGTTCTCGCTGTATCGCTACGTCGTCAACGATCAGCAGCTCACCGCCGTCGGCGGCACCGCCAACATCGCGCGCTTGGTCAACGCCGACCGCACCATCGGCCAGGGCGCGGAACTCGATCTGCAGGCATGGATCACCGACAATCTGTATGTCACCTTCGGCGCGAGCTATAACGACACCGAAATCCAGGACAACAATTTGGCGGTGTTCGGTTGCGGTGGCGGTTGCACCGTGAACGATCCGGCCGGCACCGTGGCGGGCACGTTCCGCATCGACGGCAATTCCTTGCCGCAGGCGCCCAAGCACGTCTACAACCTGACCGCGCGCTACGGCATTCCGACCAGTCACGGCGAATTCTTCGCTTACACCGATTGGAACTACCGCAGCGAAGTCAACTTCTTCCTCTACGAATCGACCGAATTCACCGGCGATCCGCTATTGGAAGGCGGTCTGCGTTTTGGCTACGCCTGGGGCGACGGCGCTTACGAACTCGCGTTGTTCGGCCGCAACATCACCGATGAAACCGCGATCGTCGGCGGCATCGACTTCAACAACCTGACCGGCTTCCTCAACGAGCCGCGCACGGTGGGCGTGGAGTTCAAAGCGGAGTTCTGATCGCGACGAGTGCGCCCGGATATTTACGGGCGCGCAAAACGAAAAACGCCGGGCAAGAAATCGCCCGGCGTTTTTCGTTGGCGGCGCATGCGCGAAGGGTCCGCGCCGCTATCTCACGATCCGCATTTCATCAGAACTTGAAGTTCCCGTCGTTCCGGGTGACGCCGCTGGTGCAATTCGCGGGTGTGGTGAATTCGCGATTGCCCGAGGCGGTGGTTTGGTTGCTCTCCCATGCGGCGGTGCTGCCGTTCCATTTCACGTATTTGTATTGGATGGCGGTGTTCGCGGGTAGATTGACGGTGCCGGTCCACGGCACGTTCGCGCCGCTGCCCTGGATGGTGAGCGCGAAGCCGGAGCCCGGAGCCCATGCGCCGAGTGCGGCGAGGTTGCCGACGACATAGAGGTTCTGGCCCACGGTCGTGTTCGCATTGGCGATGGTGAAACTGACCTGACAGGTCGTCGGCGCGGTGGTCGTGACGTTGAGCGTGGCGCTGCTCGCGGAGACGTTGCCGGCGGCGTCGTAGGCGCGCACGGTGTAGGCGTAGGCGGTGCTGGCGGCGAGCCCGGAATCGGTGAAGCTGGTGCTCGCGGTGCTGCCGATCTGATTGCCGTTGCGATAGACGCGATAACCGGCGACGCCGACGTTGTCGGTGGATGCGGTCCAGCCCAACGTCGCCGAGCCGGCGGTCACGCCGCTCGCTGCCAATCCCGCCGGCACGCTCGGCGCGGTCGAATCGTCGTTGAGGCAGGGGTCGGTGGCGGAGATCGTGCCGTTCTGGATCGACGAAACACCTGTGCCGACGGCGTAGTTCGCACCGTTGCGACTGTCCCACACACCGCTGCCGTTGTTGAACGTGACCTGCGCGCCGGTCGCGGCGCCGAGCGCGATGATCTTCACGCGCCAACCGGTGCAGGCCGCGTTCATCGCCACGCCGGGTACGGCGGTCCAACTGCCGCCGTTCGGCGCGTAATGGATGTTCACCGTGGTCCAGGTTGCGGCGGGTTTGTAGTACACGGTCGCGGTGTTGTTGACCAACGGCGGCGTGGTGACGGCGAGCGCCGCGCTGGCCGCGGAGACGTTGCCGACGGCGTCCGTCGCCTTGACCGTGAAACTGTAGGCGGTGCCCGCCGTCAGACTGCTCACGGCGAAGTTGGTCGCGGCGGTGGTGCCGATCTGCGTGCCGTTGCGGAAGATTTGATAGTTGGCGACGCCGACGTTATCCGCCGATGCCGTCCACGCCAGCGTGAGCGATGTCGAAGTCAACGCGCTGTAGCTCAAACCCACAGGCACGCTGGGCGCTTGCGTATCGGCGCGCGCGGGCGTGGTGACGTTGACGGCGGCGCTGGCAGCGGACAGATTGCCGGCGGCATCGAACGCGCGCACGGTGTAGCTGTAGGCGGTGGACGGCGACACCGTGTTGTCGACATAGCCGGTGCCGGTGGTCGCGGTCCCGATCTGCGTACCGCCGCGATAGATGCGATAACCGGCGACGCCGACGTTATCGCTCGAGGCAGTCCACGACAGATTCACCGAATTCGCGTCGATCGCGCTGCCGATGAGTCCCGATGGTGCGCTGGGCGCTTGCGTGTCCACGCTGCAGGGATCGGTGCCGCTGCTGACAGCGCCGTTTTGCACCACTTGAATGCCGGTGCCCAGCGCGTAGTTGCTGCCGCCTTTGTTGTCCCACACGCCGCTGCCGTTGTTGAACGTGGCGGCTAGGCCTGTCGCGCTGCCGAGATTCGCGGTGTAGCGATGCCAGCCGCTGCAGGCGACGCTCATCGCCACGCCGGGGACGGCGGTCCAGGTGCCGCCGTTCGGCGAGTAATGCAGATTCACTGTGGTCCAGCCGGTGGGCGTGCGATAGAACACGGTCGCGACGTTGCCGGCCGCAGTGGTAGCCGACCGCGCGGCGGATGCGGCGGATTGATTGCCCGCGGCGTCTTTGGCTTTGACGGTGTAGCTGTAGCTCGTGGACGGTTGCAGGCCGGTGTCGACGAAACTCGCGGTGGTCGACGTACCGGCGAGCGCGCCATTGCGATAAATCTGATAGTCCGCCACGCCGTAATTGTCGGTCGATGCGGTCCAACTCAACGCGATGGAACTGGCGGTGACCGTGCCGACGGTCGGCGTGCCCGGCGCGCTGGGCGCCGTCGTATCGGCCGTGCGCGTTGTGACGCTCACGGCCGGGCTGCGCACGGACTGATTGCCCGCGGCGTCGAACGCCAGCACCTGATAGCTGTAGGTGGTCGAAGGCGTCAGTCCGCTGTCGTTGAACTGCGTGCCGCTGCCGGTGCCGACCAACGTACCGTTGCGGAAAATCTGATAGCCCGCGACGCGCACGTTGTCGGTCGCAGGCGACCACGCGATCGTGACCGAGCGATCGCTGAGATTGCTCGATGTCGGCGTGCCTTGAAAGACCGGCGCGGTGGTGTCGATGGTCAGGAACGGCCGCACGCCCGCGACCGTGCCGTTCGTGTCTTCGACATGGCCGGAGCCGGTGGTGGTTTTGCGATAGGTGCCGGCGCCGACGTACACCTGCTGGATCTCGCTGCGGGTGACGTTGCCTTTGCTGTCCGTGGCCTCGATGTAGTAATCGAGCAGTTGGTTGCGGTAGTTGCTGAAGTACGCGTAATAAAGATTGCCGATATCCTGCGCCGGCAGCACTTGCATGGTCTGCTGCGTCGTCGGCATCCACGACACGCCGTTCATCACCGGGCGCAGATCGCGCATCTGCATCGGATACGACGCCCAGGCGCCGACATTGGCCGGCGTGATCGACAACCCGGGTTTCCCGACCATCGCCGCCGGGTCGTAGACTTTGTAGGTATCGTCGTTGCCGTTGATGGTCGCCGACGTATGCGGGCGCACCTTCACCTGGATGCTGGCGATGTTGGAGACGTCGTAAGCGTAGGTGTAGATCGCGAACTCGTGGTTGTAGTGCTGCACCGTCCAGCCTTCGGCTTTGGAGGCATTCACCGAGCCGGGGTTGTACGGATAACGCTGCGGCCACCACACCGAAGGACCGGTGCGATCCTTGGTCAAATTCGGTTGCACGAGCAATTTGGAGAAATACAGCGAGTTGTTGAACGCCAGTGTCGGTTTGACGTTGTCGTCCTTGTTTTCGTCGTAGTAACCGAAACCCGAATCCATCGCCGGCAGCAGGAAATACCAGGCGAGTTCCGCGGGGTTGGCGCCGCCGGCGTAGCCGTTCGCCGGGTCGCCTTTCACCGGGAACGACATCATCCACGGGTTGAGCTGATTGCCCGGATGCGTGATTTGCTGATCCAGCGTCGTCGTCGGCGACCAGTGCGTCGGATGATCGTCGAGCCAAATCTGCTCCGCCGTTTTCGCGTAATTCAACGCCGCTTGCAGTAAGGCGAAATTGCGTTCGAGGTAATGCCAACCGAATTCGAACGAGACGGTCGCCCCTTCGGCGACACCGTTGAGATTGGTCTTCGGCGCGAGGTTCATGCCCGTGGCGGCATTGAAATCGGCGAATTGCCCCTTCCAGATCATCATCGGCAAACGCCAGTGGTACCACGTCGGGTCCGACGAGGAATCGCGCGTATCGATCCACGAGCCGTCTTGCACGTGTTGCACATCGCCCGCGGGAATCGGATTGCGAGCGAGATATTCGTCGATGCCCAAACACGTGCCGTTGCCGCTGCAGGTGGTGCCGTAACCGTTCTGCCACGTGGACAACGAACCGGCGCGGCCGCTGGAATTGTCGCCGTCGTGGGCGATGACGTAGAACTGTCGCGGTTCCAATGCGGAGTAGGGCACGTATTCGTCCACCGTCGCCGCGCCTTCCCAACCTTCCAACCACGAACCGTTTTGCGTGACCGGCACGCCCGCGATTTTGCTCACCGCGCCGGTGGCCGCATCGACGTAGCGCACCCAATGCGGTGTGGAAGCGAACGGAAATTTGTTGACCACGACCTGTTGTTCGTGCGCCATCGGGTTGGCGACCCAATTGCCGATGTTCGAAGTGTTGCGGAGGTCCGCGCGATTCGGCGGCGAAGTCAGCGTGTCGCCGTTGGCGTTGTAGGTGGCGTAGGGATAATCCTGCAGCGTGCGCGAGAAATGATTGTTGCCGATCACCGACCATTGGATGCCGAGCTTCGCCAATGTCGGAATCAAACGGTCGGAGAAACCGAGCTCGGTGGGGAAGAAACCGCGCGACGATCTGAAATCGCCGCCGAGAAAATACGGCTGCGCCAAGGTGGCGTTTTGATAGATCAGATCCTTGAGGAAATACTCCGAGCCCACCAGAGGCCCCATCGTGTGATGGCCGGTGAAGTGGATCAGGTCGAGCGAGCGATAACCGCCGACCGTCGGCAAGCCGGTATAGGCGCTGCGCCAGGACGCGCCCCAGTTGGTATTGGAATACCCCGGAATGTTCTGCAGGCTCTGCAGACTGTTGACGTTATTGACCACGGCGCCCGACATCGTGACGTGGATTTGCCCCTTCTGCCCGGAAAAGTTGCGCAACTCGCCCGCGACTTGTTGCGGCCAATATTGATAAGCACCGGTCTTCGCGTCGTGGCTGTAATACGCCACCAAATCGTCGTGCGGCATGATGGTGCCGCCGAGCGCGGCCGGCAGGTAATAGCTGTAGCCGGCGGGAGGATTGCTCTTGAGATTCACCACCTGGCCGTCGTACATGTAGCGGATCGGCGCGCCGACGGCGGTCGCGTTGTAGGCGTTGCCCACATTCACTGCGTAGAACGGCCAGAAGTTCGGCATGTGGTTGTGATAGACATGCGCAGCGGGAATCGCGGCGGGAGCGGTGTCGATCGCGAACGCGACGAGGGTCAGACCGATCGCGAAAGCGATCGGCGTTTTGCGCATGCTCATGTAGTCTCTCCGTGATGAAGGCGCGAACGGTTACGTGATATCGAACGTTCTTCGACTCCGCAGCCCCCTGCAGCGCGTCGATGCATCGCGGTGCATCGCATCTCCACGACGCGAGTCGCATCGCGATGCGATGCCGCATCGTCGTCGCGCGATACGCGCATGGACGACGTCCGTAGATTATTAGCGCGAGCGTCGCGCATTCGCACGAATCTGAAATCGTATACACATACGCGGTCGATGCTGCTGCGCAACATCGATGCGGTGCCGACGACGCTCTCCGTCACGCGCTTGGATGCGTTATGCGATGCGCGTCAACGTATGCTTCGTGAGCCAATTCGCAAAACGCGAGCTGCGAGATTCCCGGATCGTTCGCAGCGAGCGCGCCCGTGCGCATCGATGCGCGCAAGCGGCGCGCACCGATGCGTTGGCGCGTATGTTCCTGCGCTATGCGCGCGCGTCCGCGTCGCCCGCGATGATCGCGTCCGCATTCGCGCGAATCGCCGCTTCGATGTAAGCGGCCAGGCCTTCCGCATGTCGGTCGTAATGCGCCTGGAAACGCGGGTCTGCGGTATACAGCGACGCGACTTGCGTATGCAGCGCAGGCGAACAGGGATAGAACCAGCGGTCGATATGCGAACGATGGCGTTCGGCCAACGCGCGGGCCGTCGCATGATCGACGGGCAAGTTTTGTTGCATTGCAGCGAGAAATTCCGTCGAAATCGTCTCGGCTTCCTGCTCGATGCGCGCCCAGTCCTCTTTGGAATACCCGCCGGTGCGTTTCCGGGCGGTTTTCCAAGCGTCGCCCTCGCCCCAGCGGCGTTCGGCTTCTTGCGCGTATTCGCCGTTGGCGAAGCGGTCGGTGCCGCGGAACAAGCTGTCGGTGTTCATGGGTGCATTCGTCTCCAGTGCGTGAAGGGTGGCATCGACCGCTTCCAGAACCGCGTCGGCGTGCTGTCGCCGTTCCAGTAACGCCGTACGCTGCGCCAGTAGCGCTTCGCGGCGCCGTTCCGGCGGGGCGTCGATCAGTGCGCGGACCTCGTCCAGACCGAAGCCGAGTTCGCGAAACACCAGAACTTGCTGCAAACGCCGCAAATCCTGTTCGGAGTAGAGGCGATAGCCGGCCTGGCTGCGATGCGAAGGGCGTACCAATCCGATCGCGTCGTAGTGATGGAGTGCGCGGATCGTGAGGCCTGTCGAAGCGGCGACGCGACCGACGGTAAGGGCGATAGACGGCATGAGGCGGTTCTGAGGAAAGGGCGATGCGGGCGCAGCATGCGGCCCGACGTCGCGTGAGGGTCAAGCCCTCCGGTCGGTCGGTGTCGCGATAGACCCGGTTCGTCTCATGGTACCGATCGTCGGACGCATCGGCGGCCCTGTATCGAGGGTTGGGCGACGGCGAATCAATCGCTTGCGCGCTCGCATCCTCGCCGCATCGACCGGCCCATCGCGTTCCGACAGCCCGCCGCTGCGTTTAGGTTAGACTCCGGCCATGACCGAGGCGGGTAATCTCCTGCGTTGGGGATTCAGGACCGGATCATTCATTTCGAGGGGAGTGGCTATGAACCGTAGCGGTGTTTTCTGTTTGGCGCTGGCGCTGGCGCTGGCCGGCGTTTCCGGCGGCGCGTTCGGCGCCGAGACGATCAAGTACCTCGCCCTCGTGGACGGCGGTAAGCAGGCCGGGCAGCAAGAGGTCGTCGTCGGCGACGATGGCGTGGTCCGGGTCGATTTCGTCTTCAAGGACAACGGCCGCGGTCCCGAATTGAAAGAGGAATACGCGCTGGCGCCGGATGGCACGTTCCTGCGCTATTCGGTCAAAGGCGCTTCGACCTTCGGTGCGCCGGTCGACGAAAGTTTCGCGATCGAAAACGGCATGGCGCGTTGGAAGTCCACCTCCGATGCCGGCGAACAGCCCGCCGTCGCCGGCGCCGCGTATTCGCCTCTGGGCGGCACGCCGCAAGGCATGAGCGTCGCGATCGCCGCGCTGGCGAAGCGCGCGGACGGCAAATTGCCGTTGATCCCCAGCGGCACGTTGACGATGCGGAAAATCGCCGACGCCGACGTGCGCAAAGGCGACGAAACCCGCAAGGTGCAATTGCTGATGCTGACCGGCGTCGGCTTCACGCCCGGCTTCGTATGGGCGACCGAAGGCGACGTGCCGCGGATGTTCGCGCTGATCTATCCGGGCTATCTGCATTTGATCGAAGACGGCTGGCAGGCGAACGCCGATTCGCTGGAGCAAATCCAGCGCGGGTCGGAGAACTCGGCGTTGATGGATATGCAGAAGCGCCTGGCGAAACCGCTGGCGGGCACCACGCTGATCCGCAATGCGCGCGTGTTCGACAGCGAGGCCGCGACGCTCGGCCCGGCTTCGGATGTGCTGTTGCGCGAGGGTCGCATCGTGTCGATTTCCGACGCGGGACAAGAAAAAGCGCCGACGCAACAGGTCATCGATGCCGGCGGACGCGTGTTGCTGCCCGGTTTGTACGACATGCACGGCCATATCGGCGAGTGGCAAGGCGGGCTGCATCTGGCGGCCGGCGTGACCACCGTGCGCGATATGGGCAACGACAACGCCTCGCTGCAACGGCTGATGGCCGCCGAACGCGCCGGAAAACTGATGTCGCCCAGCGTGGTGCCGGCCGGCTTCATCGAAGGCGAAAGCCCGATGTCCGCACGCAACGGGTTCGTGATCAAGGATTTGGCGGGCGCCAAGCGCGCCATCGATTGGTACGCGAAGAACAACTACCCGCAAATCAAAATCTACAACTCGTTCCCGAAAGAGATTCTGCGCGAGACCGTGGCGTACGCG
>JAGNNB010000081.1 GCA_017990865.1 Lysobacteraceae bacterium | reverse complement strand
AATCCCGACTATGCCGGTATGGTCCTGGATTACCGCGAACTCGCACGGCGCGCGATGGAGTGGCCGGTGCCGGACTATCCGCTATTCCGTGGTTTATCGCCGGGGTGGGACAACGAAGCGCGCAAACCCGGTCGCGGCTATGCCTTCGCGCATGCTTCGCCTGCGGCCTATCGCGAGTGGCTTTCTTCCTGCGCAGACTACGCCGCCGCGCATCCGGTGGCCGGCGAGCGCGTGGTCTTCGTCAACGCTTGGAACGAATGGGCCGAAGGCGCGTATCTCGAGCCCGATCGTCGCTACGGCTATGCCTATCTGCACGCCACACGCGCCGCGCTGAGCGGCGATGCCGCGCCGCTGCGTATCGCGCTGATCTCGCACGACGCGCATCCCCATGGCGCGCAATATCTGGCGCTGAATCTGTTGCGCGAGTTGCGGCGCATGGCGGTGGATGTCGAGGTGCTGCTGCAGGGCGAAGGGCGCCTGGAAGCGGAGTTCGCTGCCCTCGCGCCGTTGCATCGCTTGTATGCGCTTCGGCCCGACCAGATCGCCGCGTTGGCCCTCGATCTGCGCGCGCGTGGCGTGCAGGCGGTCATCGCGAATACGGCGGTGTCCGGTCGTGTCGTCGCCGCGCTGCATGCGGCGGGGCTGCGCGTGGTGTCGCTGATCCACGAATTGCCGGGCGTGATCGCCGAATATGGCCTGGAAAATGCGTTGCGGACCTTGGGCGATGTCAGCGCACGCATCGTCGCGCCTTCGGTGGCGGTGCGCGACGGTCTGTCGGGATTGCTGCCGAGCGACGTCGTGAGCGACAAACTCGTGCTGCGCCCGCAGGGCTTGTTCACCCGCAGCCGTTACCGCGGCGTGGACGATCTCTCGCTCGCGCGCGCTGCGTTACGACGCAAGCTGGGATTGGCCGATGACGCCGCGGTCGTGCTGGCGGTGGGCTATGCGGATCGCCGCAAGGGTTTGGACTTGCTGGCGCAAGCGGCGATCGTCGCCTGCGCGCGTCATCCGGATTTGCATGTGGTCTGGGTCGGTCATCGCGAAGTCGGGCTGCAACCGGAGGTGGACGCGCTGCTCGCGCAGGCCGGCATCGCGTCGCGTTTCCACTTCGTCGGTCTGGATTTCGATACCGACGATTACTACGCCGGCGCGGATGTTTATGCGCTCGCGTCGCGCGAGGATCCGTTTCCCTCGGTGGTGTTGGAAAGTTTGTCGGTGGGCACGCCGGTGGTCGCGTTCGCCGGGACCGGCGGCGGCGCCGATTTGATCGACGGCCGCGCGGGATTGGTCGTTCCGGCATTCGATGTCGAGGCCTATGCCGCCGCTTTGTTGCGGGTCGTCGACGATGCGTCGCTTCGTGCGCGTCTGGGCGAGGCCGGGCGCGCATTGGTGAACCGGGATTTCTCGTTCCGTCGTTATGCCTTGGATCTGCTCGACTTCGCGGGGCATCGATCGCCGCGCATTTCGGCGGTGGTGCCCAACTACAACTACGCGCACTACCTGCCGCAGCGACTGGAGAGTTTGTCCGCGCAGACGCTGCCGCTGCTCGAGATACTGGTGCTCGACGATGCTTCCACCGACCACAGCCTCGCGGTGCTGCAGGCCGAACGCGGTCGCATTCACCCGGAACCGGAACTGGTGCGCAATGCGCGCAATTCCGGCTCGGTATTCCGGCAGTGGGCGGCGGGCGTTCGCCGCGCGCAGGGCGAATTCGTCTGGATTGCCGAAGCCGACGATCTGGCGCATCCGCAAATGCTGGCCGCGCTGGCGCAGCCGATGCTGGCCGATCCCAGCATCGTGATGGCGTACTGTCAGTCCGAACAGATGGACAGCGACGGCGGTACGCTCGCGCCGGATTATCTGGCCTACACCGACGATCTGGATACGCGACGTTGGCGTTCGGCGTACACCGCCAGCGGCGCCGAGGAAGCCGCGCACGCGCTCGCGGTGAAGAACACCGTGCCCAACGTCAGCGCTGCGCTGTTCCGGCGCGATGCGCTGCTGGCGGTGCTGGACGCGCACGAGGAGGACATCGTCTCCTATCGCGTCGCCGGCGATTGGGTCGTGTATCTGCGTTTGTTGACGCGTGGCCGCATCCATTTCCATCCGAAACCGCTCAATCGCCATCGTCGCCATGCCGCCAGCGTCACCACCGCGCTCAATCGGCAGCGGCATTATGACGAGGTCGTGGCCGCGCAAGCGATCGCGCAACGCTTGTACCCGTTGGACGCGAGCGTACGCACCGCGGCCGCCGAGTACGCCGAGCGTTTGCGCGTGCAGTTCGAACTGCCGTCCGCGGCGTCGGTGGAGGCGTAGACGATGGCGACGCGCGCGCTCGTGGTCGGCGGCAACGGCTTCATCGGTTCGCACCTGGTCGAGCGTCTGCGCGCCGACGGTTATGCGCCGACGGTGCTCGACCCTGGTCCGCCTCGCGCCGATCTGGATTGGAGCGATGTGCGTTATGTGCGCGCGCCGTACACCGACGCCACCGCGTTGGACGACGCGCTGCAGAGCTGCGACATTGTGTTCCATCTCGCCAGCACCACCGTGCCGGCCAGCTCCAATGCCGACCCCGCATTCGACGTGACCAGCAACCTGGTCGGCGCGCTCGGCTTGATCGCGGCGATGCGCGCGCGCGGCTTGCGTCGCATCGTGTTCTTCTCGTCCGGCGGCACCGTCTATGGCGGCCCGGAATACTTGCCCATGGACGAAGCGCATCCGCTGCGTCCGATCTCGTCCTACGGCATCGTCAAGGTCGCGATCGAGCACTATCTCGACATGTACCGACGCTCGGGCGAATTGGATCCGCTGATTCTGCGTCCTTCGAATCCCTACGGCCCGCGCCAGTCCGCTGCGGGCGGGCAAGGCTTCATCGCCGCGGCGCTCGCCCGCGCGCATGCGGACGAACGTCTGCAGATATGGGGCGATGGCGAGACCGTACGCGACTATATCTACATCGACGATCTCATTCGCCTCGTGATCGCGGCGGCCGCCAGCGACGCTTGCGGCGCGTTCAATGCGGGCAGCGGCGAAGGTCAGAGCCTCAATGCGATTTGCGCCGCCGTCGAGCGCGTCGCCGGTCGGCGGCTGCAGACGGCGCATTTGCCGGCGCGCGGGTTCGACGTGCGCGAAGTCGTCCTCGACACCTCCGCTGCCCGCGACCGCTTCGCGTGGGCGCCGCGAATCGGCCTCGACGAAGGCATCGCGCGCACTTGGCGCTGGCTCGATGCGCTCTCCCGTTCCCACACTTGATTCCCCCAAACTTTTAAGGATTGCTACGATGACCTCCGTTCCGAGCGACAACCCCTGGCTGCAGACCTTGATCCGCAGTCTCGATTCGGCGCAGCGCAGCCCGCTCGGCGAGCCGTTGCCGAAATTTCCGTCGGTGGAAATGCAGCAGAACACCACGGGTCTTTCCGCCGAAGCGGCGTTGCGACAGGCGCATGCGTTCTATTCCGATGTCGACCGCGAAACCCAGGCGCTTGATCGTGGACTCGACGCCAAGACCCGCGTACTCGATTTCGGGTTCGGCTGGGGGCGAATTTCGCGCACCTTCATGGAGAAAATCTCCATCGAAAACTTGTATGGCGTCGACGTCGACCCTTCGTTCGTCGAGATGACGCGCGCGTTGTTCGATTCGGATCACTTCGATGTCTGCGCCCCGTTTCCTCCGACCCGCTTCGAAGACGGCAGTTTCGATCTCGTGATCGCTTACTCGGTGTTCTCGCACTTGTCGGAAAAAGCCTGCGCGGAATGGATGCGCGAGTTCGCGCGCATCGTCAAGCCCGGCGGCATTGTCGCGTGGACCACGCGTCACGACAGCTTCTTCGATTTCTGCCAATGGGCCAAAGATCAGGGCGACGCAGCGTCCGACTACATTCAAGCCCTGGGGGCGCTGTTTCCCGACCTCGACGATGCGCGCCTTCGCTATCGCAATGGCGAGATCGTACACGGCGCGTCCGAGGGCGTCGGCGGCGGCGGCCCGCGCGACGCCAGTTTTTACGGCGAAACCTGGATTCCGCCGGAGTACGCGCGCAAGGCCTATGCCGAGCATTTCACCCTGGCCGCGAGCTGCTTCGACGGCAGCAAGTACGACCAGGCGTGTCTCGTTTTCCAGCGCAAGTGAGGCATGACTCCCATGGAAACAACCCCGACTCAAAACAGCTCTGCCGAAGCAAGCCCTGTTGAAGCAAGCCCTGTGGAAACAGGTGCGATCGAAATGGAATCGACACCGGCCGGTGCGATGGAAGGCAACACGGCAGAAACCGGCTCGGCAGAAGAAATTCCCGCTGAAACCGTTCCGCAGAGGGTGATTTATCGCGAGCAAGATTGGTACGAAGACAGGCCATGGATCGACGAGCCGGATGCGGACATCGACGCCTATCTCGCCGGCCTGGAGGAAGACCCGGGTTTCGATCTGCGCGATGCGCTCGAACGTTGGCGCCGAGACGGCGTCATCGTGTTCGAGAATGTCGTCGATACGCGGCTGATCGACGCGCTCGAGCGCGACATCGACTATCTGCGCAGGCATTTCCTCGATTTCGATCTGCTGGTCGAAACCTCGGGCGTGCAGAAGCACCTGCACGATCTGACCGACGCAGAACTGAATTCGCCCGGGCTGAAATTCAACAGCATCCACACCATCTCGCGCGCGGCTGCGCACTTGAGCGTGACCAGGCATGTCGCTCAGTTCCTGCGTCACGTGTTTCGCGATGCGCCTTGCGCGATGCAGTCGCTGACGTTCTACAAAGGAAGTCAGCAGCCGATCCACGTGGATTATCCGTACGTCCGTTGCCAAACGCCGGTAGCGCATCTGGCCGCGAGTTGGATCCCGCTCGAGGATATCCATCCTGATTCGGGACCGCTGGCGTATTACCCCGGCTCGCACCGCACCGAGGTTTCGGAGTTCTTCGATTGGGGCGACGGTTCGATTCTGTTGGAATCTGACAGCGCGCGCGCGCCGATCGAGCTGAGCGACTACCTCGCGGAGCGGATGCGGGCGAAGGGCATCGAAAAACGCGTCTTTTGCCCGCGCAAAGGCGATGCGCTCGTGTGGCACGGGAATCTGTCCCACGAAGGCACGGCGATCCGCGACATGGCGCTGACCCGCAAGTCGTACGTCACCCACTATTCGTCGTATCGGGCGTACCCGAAGGCGCATCTGAAGCCGACCGCACCGGACGGCGGATTGATCTGCCGCGAAAACGGCGGCTGCGTCTACGAGTACAGTTGGCTCAACGATCAGAACCAGTTGCCGAGCATCGAGTTGTTCGGCGCTTGAAATCCGCGCTCGAGGCGCGAGCGCGGTAGAGAGACGGCGCGTTCGCGCGGTCGCGGTACCAGCCGCCGATGTCCGGTCGAACCGGACTCGGCGGTTACGTTCGGCCCGCGCTGGGCTTATTGCACGTTCGCGATGCCGAGGCCCAGCCAGTCGCACCAATGCACGTTGTTGCCTTTGTCGACTTCGACTTTCAGCCGTTTCGCGCCCTTGAATTCGATCGCGATGGTCGAAGCGTAGTGGCGGTCCACGGTGGCCGCTTCGGCTACGCCGCCGTCCAAGCTCCATCGCATTTGCGCGACGCCCGCATCGGGATTGCCCTCGCAATCCGGCACGCTGGAGAAATCGCCCATGTACGGCGACAGCGTCAACGAACGAAGACCGTCGACGTCGAATTCGACGACCGCGTTTTTGTCGGCATCGGGATGCATCGTCAAGCGCGCGTCTTCGCGCGCAGCGATTTTCTGATAGGCGTCCACCGTCGCGACGATTCGCGGGGTCATAGCATCCAAACCGGCGCGCAGATCCGCCTGCGCGATAGGGTCGGCCGGTTTGGTGGACGTCGCCTGCGGAGCGGGGGACGGAGCGGGCTCGGCCGTCGGCTCGGTCGCGGGCGGAGCCGTCTGCGCAGCCGTATCGGTCGCGGGGGTGGAGGATTCGGGCGTCGGCTCGGTGCAACCGGCGCACAAGACGAGCGCCAATGCGCCCAGCGGCAATAAGAAGAATGTTTTGTTCAAGTGAAGTTCTCCAACGAAAAGACGTTCGAAACGGTCAGTCCCATGCGGTGTCGAAGGCGGGTTTGCCGTAAACGATCACATCCTGATGATCGGCCCATGCGCGTTCGGAGTAGGAAAACAATCGCACGCCATCGATGCGTTCGATCATTTCGACCATCACGCCTGCACGCGCGATGGAAATGCCGTAATTGCCGGGCACCCATTGGCTGGATTCCTCGGTCACGTAATCGGCATAACCATAGCCACGCGAACGATACCCTTCCATCACCGTTTCCCAGCGATCCGCGCCGATATACGGCGAACGAGCGTTCACGTGTTCGCTCCAACGGCCGTGCATGGTGGCGACGATGATGCCGCAGGGCGATAGAAACTTCGCGAGATGCGCCAGCCAGCGAGCGGTTTGTTCTTCGCCCACGTGCGTGAACAGCGAACCGACCCAAATCAGGTCGAATTCCGTACCGAAGTCGACGTCGGTCAGCTCCGGGCTCGAATGGCGCGGGATCGCGCCGAAGGTTTTGGCGCAGAATTCGACGCCGTCGGCATCGAGGTCGCAAGCGTGGAATTCCGCGTGCGGAAACATCTTCACCAGATGGCGCAACACCCGACCATGCCCGCAAGGCAGATCGAGGACGCGGTGCACTTTATTGACGTAGCTCGACATCATCGCGTTGACGATCACTTCGATCGCGCTTCGGCCGACCTCGAAATACCACTGGTTGAACATCAGATCGTTCGGGGAAACCACCTGCTCGACAGCGGAGCCGTGATACTGCTTGATGGAGCCGTCTATCAGGTCGAAATTGTACATAGCGTGATCGTTCGATGTATTTGCCGGCCGTATGCCGAGCCGGGGATACTGCCAGAGAGGCCGGGGTGCGTCAAAAAACGAGCGTTGCGGTCGGCGCTCGTAGCGCTTATGCCGTGCACGCTTGCGAGCTTCGCGCGCGGGGTCTGCATGCCGCGAAGCGGTGGGTTTCGGGGTGCGCGACGTCGGATCGACCCGATGCGTCGCCCCCAATGCATCGACCCCACGCGTCGATATTCGCGCGAAGCCCGACGCACCGGTATCGCCGCGCAGAAACGAAAAGGCCGGCGATCCGCCGGCCTTTTCGTTCGTCTCTTCGCAATCGCGCGTTACTTCACCACGGTCCATCCGGCGCCGTACTGCCCGATGCTCGACTCCGTGAAGCTGGTGCCGTTGCTGCGCCACAACCACAAGCTGCGGTCGCCGGCGCGCGTCACCACCACGTCTTCGATCCCGTCCCCGTCGAAGTCGCCCGTCGTCAACAACTGACGATCCGACGCCAAACCGAACGCCGAGCCGCCTTGATACGTCGCGCCGTCCATCTTCCAGTAGGCGAGGTACACATTCGCGTTGTCGCGCAACAAAATGTCCGCCTTGCCGTCGCCGGTCACGTCCGCGGCACCCACCATGTTCCAGGTCGTCCCGTAATTACCGATCAAACGCGCATCGAACCCGTTGCCCGTGCTCAACCAAATGCTGGCGTTGCGGCCGATCGTGTCGTTCCACAACAAGTCGATCTTGCCGTCGCCGTTGAAGTCCGCGATCGCCGACACGTTGTAGTAGCTCGGCGGCGAATACGTCTGACCGCCCAGATACACCGGGCCGTCCATCAACCAGTATGCGAACAAGCCGTTGGCCGGGAAGCGCCACAGCAGGTCGTCCTTGCCGTCGCCGTTGACATCGCCTTGACCGACGACCACCCACCCGTCGCCGTAACCGCCGACCGTGTTGATGCCGTGGGTCGACCCGTTCCAGATGTAGCTGAACAAGGTCCGCGTGGAGGTGTTCCGCGTCAGCAGCGCGCTTTGCGGAATCGCCGCCGGGAACCCAGCGACCACCGGCTCCTGACCGGCGTTCACGCCGAAGCCGGACGAACCCGTGTACACCGACCCGTTCATGATCCAGTAGCCCAGATACGACAGCGAGGCGTTCCACAGCGCGATATCGCTCTTGCCGTCGCCGTTGAAATCGTTGCGCGCGCGTTTCGAGAACGGCACCACGGCGTTACGGAACTGCGATACCAACAGCATCGATTGGTTCATGCTGCGCGCGTTGTCGGCGCTGGCCGAACCGGTCGGGCGGCTCGTCGCGTAGTTCACGTTCGGGTTGCCGAAGTACGCGATACCGAACTGGCTGCTGCTGGCCAGCGGGTAGGCCATGATGGTGTAGAAACCGTTCGTTGCGGTTTCGCGGAAGCCGTAGGAATACGGATGCGTGCCGGCATCGCCGCCGCTGTCTTCGACGTTGTGCTGCTGACCCATGTTGTGGGCCATTTCGTGGGCGAGCGTTTCCGTCGGGCAGGAGTAGGTGAAACCGTCGCTTTCGCGCACGTCGCTGCCGTTGCTGACGACCGAGTAGGCGAAAGGCGCGTCGGTGCTGTCGATGGTCGTGTTGTTCGGACCGAGCAACCAAGCGATACCGCAGCCGTTATGTTCCGGTTCCTTGAGCGGCCGCACCAGCGACACGATGTCGCCGCCGTACTGATCGCGCGCAGTGCGCAACGGTACCAATTCGGCCGGTACGGTAATGGGGTTGCAGGCCGTCGGGGTGCAGGTTTGCCCGGTGAGCGAATCCAGCGCCGAGCTGTTGGTGGTGGTGTCGGTGTAATTCACCTGCAAGGTATGCACCAAGCGCACGCGCGGATTCACGAGGCTGACGGCGAGTGCCTGGTTGGTCAGTTCGATGCGGTTGGTCAACAGCGTGACGACGGCGCTGGCGGAGCCGCCGTTTTGCGCGACCAGGCCGGGCGTGTAGCCGAGGACCACGTCGATCGTATTGGTGGGGCCGGTAGCGGCGGCGACGATGTTATTGGCGGCGACCGCGCCTTTCGCGGCGGCGTTGGCGTTGCGTTGGTTACGCAGCGCATCGAGGGCCGCCCTCGGGACGACCGCGACGTCGTGGTCGAGCGCCAGGCGGCTCCCCGGATGGCGCAGCTTGCTCGGATCGGCTTCGACCAACCACGTGCGGCCGTTCGAATACGTCAGTTGCAGCGATTCGGTGTTCGCCTGCGCGATGCGGCCAACCACGGCGTCCGGACCGAAGGTGATCACGGCGTCCAATCCGTCCCGGGTGCGACCGACCCAGGTCCAGTTGCCGTCGCCGTGCTCCACATGGCGCTGGTAGGCGAAGGACATCGGCTTGCCCGACGGTGTCTCGATCTCGACCTTACCGCCGGCATGGGCGGCGTCGAGCGCATGCGCTTCGCTCAGGCCGACGGCGTGATAGGTGAACGCGGCGCGGCGGAATGCGGGCTTGGTGCGGTCATAGGCGATCAAATGCCCGCGATTCGGGAGACGCGCATCCGAGGCGCGCTGACCTTCCGATGGCGCAGGCGTCTTGCCGTTGGCATCAAGGGAGGCGGCATCGCGAGCGATACCGGTGGCGGCCTTGCCCGTGTCCCATTCGGAGGTGCAACCGCCGATCACGGCGACCGCCGTCAAACAGAGAAGGATTTTGTGCATGTGGAGGGTTCTCGCCTTCGACGCCCCGGCGCCCGGAGCTAGTGGACTAGGATAAGCCCAAGCAATAGCAAACCACATCATGCGGATGCTGCTCTTTTGGCTAGGTTTGGGACAGGGCGGGCAGGCAGAGCTTGATCGCGATCACAAAACCGGATGTCGGTCCCGTGAACTTGCGGTCGAACGACAGCCCCAAGCATGCCTATCCGAGGCAATTCTGACGGCCAGCCGGCGCACCCCGTGCTTGGTTTACTGCAAAAAGCGGCATCCTTAACGCGCGCCGAACGATTGGGTTGACATCGGCGCACCCCGTACTTGGTTTACTGCAAAAAAAGCAAGGATGCGCATCTTATCCGGGTTGCGCCGTTCCCGGGGATAGATCAAGGTAGATCTTGAGGCGGCGCCGGGT
>JAGNNB010000519.1 GCA_017990865.1 Lysobacteraceae bacterium | reverse complement strand
GCGGCCGCTGGTGTCGGTCCAGTACAGGCGCTCCTGTCCGCCTTGCCACTGCGAGAAACCGATGCGGTCGCCGCGCAGCGCGCCGACCGGCGCATTGAACGGTTTGCCCCAGGTGCGCAGCGCGCGACCGTCGGCCGCGAACTCGACCACGAAATCCGGCTGCAGCACCGCGTCGTTCAACAGCACCGAATCGGTTTTCACCACCGGCGACATGCCGCAAGGGCTGTCGGCCCAGCGCAGGATGCGACGATCTTTTTCGGCGGCGACAGTGTCTTTCGCGCTGAATTCGGCTTCGATCGCGAACGCGGGGGACGTTTTTTCGCTGCGCTCGGATTTCGCGGGCTGCGGCGAGATCGCGCTCGGCGCTCTATCGCAGCCGGCCAACGCGATTCCCACGACGAACGCGAGCCAAGCGGACAACGCGCTTTTCGCCTTGGGTTTCGCGATGTCCGCATTCGATATCGTCATGGCCATCGTTCCGTTCAGTCCTGCATGTCCGCGCGCCACTTCAGGAGGCCCCAGGCGGCGACCATCGCCCACACCGACTCCAACACCAGGAATGGATAGAACTCCACAAGCCAAGAAGACCACGCGCACAGCGCGGCGCCGAACAAATTCATCGCCAGAAACGGCCGGGAGTGTTCGGACAGCATGCGTCGCTGATTCAGCACGAAAGCGATCAGCAGCATCGTCACACCGATCGTGCCGATAAGATCGCCGAGTCTCATCCCACGCTCCCTTCCAAACTGACCTCGAGAAGTTTTTTCGCTTCCACCGCGAATTCCATAGGCAACTCGCGGAACACCGATCTGCAGAAGCCGTCGACGATCATCGACACCGCGTCTTCCTGGGAAATGCCGCGGCTGCGGCAATAGAACAATTGGTCGTCGCTGATCTTTGAGGTGGTGGCCTCGTGTTCGACGGTGGCGCTGGGGTTCTTCACTTCCACGTATGGGAAGGTGTGCGCGCCGCAGCGCTTGCCGATCAGCAGACTGTCGCATTGGGTGTGATTGCGCGCGCCGTCGGCGCCGCGTTCCACTTTCACCAAGCCGCGATAGCTGTTCTGACCGCGGCCGGCGCTGATGCCCTTGCTGACGATTTTGGATTTCGTGCGCTTGCCGACATGGATCATCTTGGTACCGGTGTCGGCCTGCTGGCGATGGTGGGTGAGCGCGACCGAATGGAATTCGCCGGTCGAATCGTCGCCCAGCAGCACGCAGGACGGATATTTCCAGGTAATCGCCGAGCCGGTTTCGACCTGCGTCCAGGAAATCTTGCTGCGCGCGCCGCGGCATTCGCCGCGCTTGGTGACGAAGTTGTAGATGCCGCCAATTCCATTTTCGTCGCCCGGGTACCAGTTCTGCACCGTCGAATACTTGATTTCGGCATCGTCCAACACCACCAATTCGACGACCGCGGCATGCAATTGGTTTTCGTCGCGCTGCGGCGCCGTGCAGCCTTCCAGATAGCTGACATAGGCGTTTTCTTCGCAGACGATCAGCGTGCGCTCGAACTGCCCGGTGTTCATCGCGTTGATGCGGAAATACGTGCTGAGTTCCATCGGGCAGCGCACGCCCCTGGGGACGAACACGAAACTGCCGTCGGAAAACACAGCAGCATTCAGCGCGGCGAAATAATTGTCGCCGGTCGGCACCACGCTGCCGAGGTATTTCTTTACCAGCTCCGGGTGTTCTGCGATCGCCTCGGACATCGAGCAGAAAATCACGCCTTTTTCGGCCAATTCCTTGCGGTAGGTGGTACCGACGCTGACCGAGTCGAACACCGCGTCCACCGCGACGCCGGCCAGTTTCGCGCGCTCGTGCAGCGGCACGCCGAGTTTCTCGTAGGTGTCGAGCAACTCCTGCGGCACCTCGTCGAGCGACTTGTATTTCGGGCCTTTCGGCGCGGCGTAGTAGCTGATGGCCTGGAAATCGATCGGCGCGATGTCGAGCTTGGCCCAGTGCGGCGGCGTCATGGTCAACCAATGCCGGTACGCGGCGAGGCGCCATTCGGTCATCCACTCAGGCTCATCCTTCTTCGCCGAAAGGAAGCGGATCACGCCCTCGTTCAAGCCCGGCGGCAGGGTATCGGTTTCGATGTTGGTGACGAAACCGGCTTCGTAGCGGCGGCCGAGTTGTTCGAGAATTTCGGCGTTCTGTTCGGGCGCCGGCGGCGGGGTGTCGATCGACGCGGAATCGAGCGCATGCAGCGTGGACGAGGACGATGTCATGAGCGGCCTCCATTCGCGTCGAGCGCGAGCGGGATGGTTTTGCGCGGCGATCTGGCCGCGAGCGGCGAAACGGGGATCAGCATGTCGGCCAAGGACACGTTGCGGAGCGCGTCGGCGACCACATCGTTGATGCGGCGCCAATTCGCGCGCGCGCCGCAGGAGTGTTCGATCCCGCAGTGGCCGTCGTGGACGCTGCAGTCGGTCATCGCCAGCGGGCCTTCGATGGCCTCGACGATCCCGACCAGGGTGATCGCACTGGGCGCAAGGGCGAGGCGATAGCCGCCGTTGACGCCGCGAAAGGCTCGCACCAGCCCGGCCTGCGCCAGCGGTTTGAGCACTTTGGCCACGGTGGGGACTTCCAGACCCGCGCGCTCGGCAAGGGCCGCGGCGCTGAGCACGGCCTCGGGATCGGCGGCCAGCACGGTCAGCACCACGCTGGCGTAATCGGTGAGTTTGGTCACACGTAGCA
>JAGNNB010000080.1 GCA_017990865.1 Lysobacteraceae bacterium | reverse complement strand
GAAGGCTGCGATCTGGACTACGTGCCGAACGTCGCGCGCGACGCGAGGATCGATGTCGCGGTCTCCAACGGCTTCGGTTTCGGCGGCACGAACGCGTCGCTCGTGTTCCGTCGCATCTGATCGCGCCGCACGCACGAGCGCCGCGATGATCGTCTCTCGTGCCTTGCCTGCGGGTTGCGACCTGCTGCGCTTGCATCGGCTCGCGCCCGCGCGCTATCCGATGTTGTTGCAATCCACGTCCTCGTCGCTGACCGCCGGGCACACGCTCGGGCGTTGGGACATGTTGTTGATCGCCGACGGCGAGGCCCTGCGCTTGGAGCAGGACGGCACGCTGCTGGACGAGCACGGGTATCCAGCGAACGGCGACGATTTCCTGTCGTCGCTCGACGACTGGTGGCGACGGCTTCGCCTGCCGCGCGAAGAGCCGCGTTGGCCGTTCCGAGGCGGTTGGGCGTTGTTTCTCGGCTACGAATTGGCGGCGCAGGTCGAGCCCGTGCTGCGCTTGCCGCGCGCCGAAGGCGCATTGCCGGTCGCCTTGGCGCTGCGTTGCCCAGCGGCGGTATTGCGCGACCACGCCAGCGGTGAATGCACGGTCGTCGCGGAATCGGGTTACGAAGATATTCTCGACGAAGTGCTGCGCGATATCGCCGAGTGCGCATCCGATGCCGATGACGCTTCTGCCGATTCCGCTTCGAGCGCATGGTCGCCGCCCGCATCGCTTCAAGACGACGAGCCGACGCGTTTTGTCGACGGCGTGAAGCGCATTCTCGACTACCTGGCAGCGGGCGACGTCTTCCAGGTCAATTTGTCGCGGGCCTGGCGCGCGCGTTGCGAAACCTACGCACCCGAAGCGCTGTACGCACGGCTGCGCGATGCGAGTCCAGCGCCGTTCGCGGGCTTGTTCGCCGGGGATTCCGCGGGCGGGCGTTGGGCGATCGCCAGCTCCTCGCCCGAGCGTTTGGTGTCCGTGCGCGGCGAGATCATCGAAACCCGGCCGATCGCCGGTACGCGCCCGCGTTTCGTCGGCGACGACGATGCCGCACGCATCCGCGAACTCGTCGGCCATCCGAAAGAGCGCGCCGAACACGTGATGCTGATCGATCTGGAACGCAACGATCTCGGCCGCGTGTGCGCGCCGGGCAGCGTCGAAGTGGATGAATTGATGACGGTCGAGAGTTATTCGCACGTGCATCACATCGTCAGCAACGTGCGCGGACGTTTGCGCGAAGACATCTCGCCGGGCGAAGCGATTCGCGCGGTGTTTCCGGGCGGCACCATCACCGGCTGCCCGAAAGTGCGCTGCATGCAGATCATCGCCGAGCTCGAAGGCGTCGGCCGCGGCGCCTACACCGGCGCCATGGGATGGTTGAACCGCGACGGCGATCTGGATCTGAATATCCTGATTCGCAGCGTCGAAATACAAGCGACCGAAGGCGGGCGCGCGGTGTTGCGCTTCCGCACCGGCGCAGGGATCGTCGCCGATTCCGATCCGCAGCGCGAACTGGACGAAACCCGCGCCAAAGCCCGCGGTTTGTTGCAAGCGCTCGGTCACGCCTCGTTCGAAGCCGCATCGCATGAGGTCGCATCGTGACGATGCCGCAGACGGCCGACGTCGAGCACGCCGCGCGCGTGTTCGTCGGCGACGAAGCGCTGGCATCGGAGCGCGTCGCCGGCGTGTTGGCGCGCAGTCGAGGGCTCGCGTACGGCGATGGCGTGTTCGAGACCATGCGCGCGCATCGCGGCACGATTCATTGGTGGCCCGCGCATTGGGCGCGCGCGGCGCGCGGCGCCGAGCGTTTGGGCATTCCGCCGCCGTCGCGCGCCCGCGTCGAAGCCGAGTGCGATGCACTGCTTCGCGAAGCGCCCGACGCCGTCGTGAAATGGATGCTGCTGCGCGGCACCGGCGCCCGCGGTTATGCGCCCGATCCCGCGGCGCCGCCGCTGTGGTTGCTCTCCGCGCATCCCGCGCCGATGCCGCTCGCGCGCGGCCTGCGGCTGCGCTGGTGCGAGACCCGCTTGGCAGCGCAGCCGCTCCTGGCCGGGATCAAACACTGCAATCGGCTCGAACAAGTGCTTGCCCGCGCCGAATGGGCGCGACTCGACGTCGACGAAGCCGCCTGCGACGACGGCTTGATGCGCGATGCCGACGGCCGCGCGGTTGCCGCCACATCGGCCAATCTGTTCGTCCACCGCGACGGCGGCTGGCTGACGCCATCGGTCGAACGCTGCGGTATCGCCGGGGTCTGCCGGGCGTGGGCGATGGAGGCCTTGGACGCGCGCGAAGTCGATTTGAGCGTCGAAGCGGTCGAATCCGCCGACGCGCTGGTCCTGTGCAATGCGGTGCGCGGTATCCTGCCGGTCGCGCGTTTGGGCGATGCGCGTTGGCCGTCGCGGCACCCGGCCGCGAACGAGGCCATCCGCCGTCTCGCCGCCGCGCACCCGGCTTTCGCCGATGCGCCGATGGCGGAGGCGCCGAACGACGCGAACGTCGACAATGACGACAATGCACAATGACCGTAGTGCCGTGAATCCCGAGGATCGTCCGTGAGTCCACCCCGCAAACGCTCCAATTCCTTGTTCCGCCTGTTGTTGTGGGGCTTGCTTGCTGCCGTCGTCTTGTTCGCGGTCGCCGCCGTCGTCGGATACCGGCATTACGGCGCGTTCGCCGATGCGCCGATCGCCGGGATCGACGCGGGCGAAACGGTGGTGGTCGCGCCGGGCGACGCGCTGCCGACGGTGGTGCGCAAGCTGCGCGCGCTGGGCGCGGGCGGCAGCGATCTGGAATGGCGCGGCTTGGCGCGCGAACTGGGCGCCGCCGGCAAGCTGCAGGTCGGCGAATACGCGCTTGAACCCGGCATGAGCCCGCGCACGCTGCTTCAGCGCATGCGCGACGGCAAAGTAATCAGCTATCGCTTCACGATCGTCGAGGGCTGGAACATCCGCGAACTGCGCGCAGCGCTCGCGAAAGCCAAGCCGCTGGCGCAAGAGGTCGCGCAACTCGACGACGCCGCGCTGATGCGCGCGCTTGATCGCGGCGGGCAGCACCCCGAAGGCCGTTTCCTGCCCGAAACCTATCTCTATAACCGCGGCGACAGCGATCTGGACGTGCTCAAGCGCGCCGCGGACGCGCTCGACCGCACGCTCGCCGAAACCTGGAAGGACCGCGATCAAGACTTACCGCTGAAGACGCCCTACGAATTGCTCACGCTCGCGTCGATCGTGGAGAAGGAAACCGGTGTCGCCGACGAGCGCCCGCAGATCGCCGGCGTGTTCGTGCGCCGCTTGAAAGTGCCGATGCGTCTGGAGACCGACCCCACCGTGATCTACGGCATCGGCAGTGCTTACAACGGCAATATTCGCCGCAAGGATTTGGACACCGACACGCCCTACAACACCTACACCCGCGACGGCCTGCCGCCGACGCCGATCGCGATGGCCGGCGCCGCTGCGATCCGCGCCGCCGCGCATCCGGCGGCGGGCGATGCGCTGTTCTTCGTCGCGGTGGGCGACGGCAGCGGCCGTCACGTGTTCACCAAGACCTACGCCGAACACCGAACCGCCGTGGCCGATTATCTGCGGCGTTATCGCGAAAATCGGACGAAGACGCAGTGAAGGCAGCGAACGCCGATCCGCGCGGCACCGAAGCGACGCCCGTCGCCGCAACGGCGCTCGTGCGTCATCCGCGTTTCGTGTCGCTGGAAGGCGGCGAGGGCGCCGGCAAGACCACGGTACTCGGCGCGCTGCGCGACACGCTGCAGCAGTCGGGTTTCGAGGTCGTGTCCACCCGCGAACCGGGCGGCACGCCGCTGGCCGAGCGCATCCGCGAATTGTTGTTGACGCCCGATCACGAAAAACCCGCGCCCGAAACCGAATTGCTGTTGATGTTCGCCTCGCGCGCGCAACACGTGCGCGAGACGGTTCTGCCGGCGTTGCAACGCGGCGCGTGGGTGATCAGCGACCGCTTCACCGATTCCAGCTACGCCTATCAGGGCGGCGGTCGCGGGCTCGATCCGGCGTTCATCGCCGAACTCGAACGACGCGTCGTCGGCATCGCGCCGGGGCTGACGCTGTTGCTCGATTTGGGCGTGTCGCAGGGCCGAGAGCGCACACGCGGCCGCGATTTGGTATTCGGCCAGTACGTGCCCGATCGCATCGAGCGCGAGCGCGACGAATTCTTCGAGCGCGTGCGCGGCGCGTTTCTCGCCCGCGCGGCGGCGGAGCCGGAGCGGATGCGGATCGTCGACGCGGCGCATTCCGCCGTCGAAGTCGCGGATGCGGCGGTCGCCGAATTGCGGGCCTGGATGAACAGAGACGCGCGCGCGGCGTTGGAGCGGGCATGAACGGCGCGAATGCGGGCACGAATGCGGCCACGAAGATAGGCGATTTCGCGCCCTGGCAGCGCGCCGCGTACGCGCACGCGACCGCCGCGCTCGACGCCGATCGACTCGGCCATGGCTTGTTGATTTGCGGCCCGGCGAAGCTGGGCAAGCGCGCGGTCGCTCAGCATCTGGCGCGACGCATCCTGTGCACGCAGCGCGATGCCCAAGGCGAGCCCTGCGGCCGCTGTCGCAGTTGCCAGTTGTTCGCGGCCGGCACGCATCCGGATTTCGCCGTGACCACGCTGGAGCCGAACAAGGAAGGCACCAAGCTGCGCACCGAGATCGTGATCGAACAGATCCGCGGTTTATCGGAACGCATGGCGCTGACGCCGCAGTACGGCGGCGCGCAGATCGCCTTGCTCGACCCGGCCGACGCGATCAATCACGCCGCCTGCAACGCCTTGCTGAAGACGCTTGAGGAACCGCATCCGGGCCGTTATCTGTGGCTGATCTGCGCCCAGCCCGCGCGGCTGCCGGCGACCATCCGCAGCCGATGTCAGCGGTTGGAGTTCCGACTGCCGCCCGCCGAGGAGGCGCTGCAGTGGCTGCGCAGTCGCGGGCATGCCGAGACCGCCGCGCGCGAAGCCCTGGACGCCGCCCGCGGCCATCCGGGCCTCGCCGACGACTGGCTGCGCGAGGGCGGCTTGGCCGTGCGCCGCGAAGTCGCCGAGGATTTGGCCGCGCTGGCGCGCGGCGCCCGCAGTCCGGTGGAGACCGCCCAACGCTGGGCCGGCGGCGACGATTTGGACCAACGGCTGCGTCATGCCGCCGATTTGGCGCTCATCGAGGCGGCGCGTTGCGGCGGTTCGGCGCCGGACGGCTTGACCTCGGCGCGCAGAATCCGCACCCTCGCCACTTGGTTCGACGCCGCGAACCGGACCCGCGACCTGTTGCGGACCACCGTTCGCGCCGACCTGGCCGTGGTGGAGTTGCTCGCGCAGTGGCGCGGCGCCTCCTCGACGTCCACGGGCAAGCCGGCGTCCACAGCACAGCATCCGAGAGATCACACATGAATGCGAAAGCGGCACTCGCGGGCGCCCGGCAGGGCATCCTTTCGCTCGCGGTGAAGGACAAAAACGCGCTGTTCCAGGCGTACATGCCCTACATCAAGGGCGGCGCCATTTTCGTGCCCACGACCAAGCGCTATTTCCTCGGCGACGAGGTCTTCCTGCTGCTCACCCTGCCCGAATCCACCGAGCGCTTCCCGGTGGCGGGAAAAGTGGTCTGGGTCACGCCCGCGGGCGCCCAGGGCAATCGCACCGCCGGCATCGGCGTGCAGTTGGCGGAGACGCCCGAGGCCGAAGCGGTGAAGAACAAGATGGAAGCCATCCTCGCCGGTATGCTGACTTCGGACAAACCGACGCATACGATGTAGCCGCAGCTCCGGCAGTCTGTTCCGGCCGCTCGCTGCGGCCGCACGCTCCACCACCCCCACAACAACCCACGTAACAGCGTTTCAGGCGCGCGGCGCGAACCGAACTTCGCGGCCCCGCGGCCACCACCGTAGGAATCGAACGAATGAACAACCCCGCTCAATCCGCCGAGAATGACCCGCGTCTGGATCCCCGCAACGCGGAGAACCCGCAGCACCGCATGTACAAGCAGATCGAAGACGGCGTCTCGCGTCTGAGCGCGCGCGTCGGCGGCGTCTCCGACGAGCAAAACGCGCAGACCACGATGAGTCTGTTCAACCGCGCCGATCAAGCCGGTCTGAAATCGGTCGATCATCTGGAATTGAATCGTCGCGGCACGCAAAACGACGCCGGCACGCTCGCGGTGATGGTGCAGGGGCAAGACCCTTACAACCCGGCCAACCGCAATGCGCATATGAATATCGCCGAAGCCGCGAATCAGCGGGTCGATGCGTCGTTGCAGAACTACCAAGTGCGCGCCGGGATGGACGCTCCGTCGCAGGCGCAGGACCGCCAACAGTCGCGCGATCTCGATCAGGCGCAACAGCAGCCGAATCGCGAGCAGCCCTCGATCAAAATGTGATCGCGCGGCGCGAGCGGCGCTCGAGAGACGCGGCTCCAATACGAAAACGCCCGCACGATGCACGTGCGGGCGTTTTGTTTTTGCGACTAGCGATACCTTCACGAACGCCGAATTAAAGCCACCCTGTGGCGGACAGAGAGCACATGCCGGCGTAGCGCACAGCACGTGGTTGTAGCCGCGAAGCAGCGTAGGCTTGAACGAATTGTTATGCCGTCACCTTTTGCCAAGTGATGCCTTGATTTCTTTAAGGATGGTGGAGAAGTCATCAACGGCGACACGAACATCGTCTGATCTGACCCAGCGGTGGGGGCCGCGTAATGAATTCAAGGAAAGTTCAATCTCAGGAACCTCTTTTCCATTCATTGCAACTAGAAGACGATCAAACCGTTCTTGAAGTTGTTTCTGCAATTTTTCCACTGTATATGTTGAATGGTTTGGCATGATCATGAATCTATTGAAAGAGAGTTCTTGATGTGGCGTCTAGGCATGCTTCGATCAAACCGTAGCGCAAATCTCAACCCGCGCGCAGCGCCGGGTTGTCCCAGCCGGGGCGCGGGGCGAAGCGATCGCCGTATTTTTTTTGCAGGGGCTTGAGTTTCGCCAGCAGCGGTTCGACGCCGGTGTCGCGGATGTATTGGATCGGGCCGCCGCGGAAGGGCGCGAAGCCGGTACCGAAAATCACGCCGGCGTCGAGCAGATCGCCGTCCTCGACCACGCCTTCGTGCAGCGCGGCGACGGCTTCGTTGAGGAACGGCAGGATCAGGCGATCTTCGAGATCGTCCGGCGCTTTGTAATCGGCGGGAATCTGCGGCTTTTGCGCCTTGCCGTTCTCCCATTTGTACAGGCCTTGGCCGTCTTTCTTGCCGCGCTTGCCCATCTCCGGCGGCGACGCCAACGCGGCGGGAATCGGCAGGCCGAGAAACGGCGCGAGTTTTGCGCCGACGCCCGCGGCCACATCCAGCCCCACGGTGTCGATCAATTCGATCGGACCCATCGGCATGCCGAATTTCACCGCGGCTTTGTCGATGACCGGGCCGGGAATGCCTTCGGAGTAGGCGGTCGCCGCTTCCAGCATGTACGGGAACAGCAAACGGTTGACCAGGAAGCCCGGCGTGCCCGCGACCGGCACCGGAAACTTGTCGATGGCTTTGCAGAACGCGGCGAGGCGTTTTTCGGTCGTCGCATCCATGCCGTCGTGGCGGATGATCTCCACCAACGGCATCGACGCCACCGGGTTGAAATAGTGCAGGCCCGCGAACTGCGCCGGGCGCGCGATGTGCTCGCGCAATTCGACCAGCGGGATCGACGAGGTGTTCGTCGTCAGCAGCGCGTCGGCTTTCATCTTCGGTTCGACCGCGGCGTAGAGATCGCGCTTGGCTTCGGGTTTTTCGATGATCGCTTCGATCAGCAAATCGGCGTTCGCCACGCCCGCGCCGTCCAGATCGGATACCAGACGCGCCGCCACTTCGGGCCGTTTCGCCGGGTCTTTCACGCGCTTGGCGAACAGATCTTCCGCGCGTTTCATCGCGCCGTCGATGAAACGTTGCTCGCGATCCTGCAGCGTGACCTGGAAGCCCTTGTACGCCGCCCACGCGGCGATATCGCCGCCCATCACGCCCGCGCCGACCACGTGCACGCGTTCGATCTTCGGCAAGCCATCGGCGTCTTTGCCGCCGAGATTCTTCAAGCGCTCCATCAGGAAATAGATACGCGTGAGATTGCGCGCGGTCGGCGTGCCGGCCAGTTTCACCACCGCACGACGTTCGGCGTCGAGCAGACGATGGGTATCGCCGCTGCTGCGACGCCACGTGTCGATCAGCGCGAACGGGGCGGGGTAGTGCTCTTTGCGCACTTTGCGCGCGGTCATCTGCATCAGCTTCGGCGCGATGATCTGCCGCGCCGCCCAGGTATTCGTCGCCCAGGCCATGAACCGCTGCTTGAACGGCCGCTGCGTGCCTTTGAACGCGAGCGCGACCGCCGCTTCGAGCAATTCGTCTGGCGCGACGACCTTGTCGACCAGGCCGATCGCGCGCGCCGTCGACGCCGACAGATTGCGCTGGGTCAGCATCATGTCCATCGCCGCGGGCGCGCCGACGAGACGCGGCAAGCGCACGCTGCCGCCCCAGCCGGGATAGATGCCGAGTTTGATTTCGGGGAGGCCGATCTTGGTGGAAGGGTCGTTCGAGGCCGCGCGATAGCGACAAGCGAGCGACAATTCGGTGCCGCCGCCCATGCAGAAGCCGTGAATCGCGGCGACCGTCGGCACGCGCAGCTCGGCCAAACGCTGGAACACGCGCTGGCCGCGGCGAATCGCATCGCCGGTGGTGCCTTTGGCGTCGAAACTCTCGAACTCTTCGATGTCGGCGCCGGCGATGAAACCGCGCGCCTTCGCCGAACGCACGACCACCGCTTTCGGCGGATCCAATGCGATGCGTTCCAGGATCGCGTCCAGTTCGATCAGCACACCCTGCGAGATCGTGTTGACGGATTTGTCGCCGTGGTCGAACGACAGGATCATCGCCCCGTCGGGGCGGACTTCGGCGCGCCAGTGGCGCAATTGCAGGCCATCGAAACCGGAACTCATGCGGGTAGCTCGCTCGTGCGGGGCGTATACGATTCGATTCCGCGCGTTCGGACCGGGCGAGCGGGTCGTGACATCGGTCGAACGGCGCGAAGCCGCGAAACATACGCCGGGGGATGTTCGGGCGTCATCCTAACCGAGGCGGGGTGCGGATGGGGCCGCGCGCGATGCCGGTTCGGCCCGCGAACGCCCGCGCGCAGCGATTCCTCGCCCCATTTCGCCGGCCGGGCTTGCGCCGTCGCGCGGCTGGCCCCAGATGAACCGGAGTCCCGCCGCGGGCTCGTTGGCCCGTACGAAGACGCGGGAACTTTCGACGGCGGTGTATTGTCAGACTGCCCGGCCATCGAGCGACGGGGGCGACCGAAAGGCGCCTCGACGCAAGGTCTGGCGGAATCCAAGCATGGGAGTGCCGGCCCGATGGCCGATGTGAAGACATCGCAAGATTTGGATGCGGAACTCGTCCGACGCGTACAGCGCGGCGATAGCGCGGCGTTCGATTTGTTGGTGCGCAAGTACCAACATCGGGTCGTCGCCCTGATCGGTCGCTATGTCCACGATTGGAGCGAGTGCCAGGACATCGCTCAAGACACGTTCTTGCGCGCTTATCGCGCGCTCGGGAACTTCCGCGGCGATGCGCAGTTCTCAACGTGGCTGCACCGAATCGCCGTCAACACCGCCAAGAACCATCTCGTCGCCCACAAGCGCCGGCCGCCCGGCGAGGACATCGACATCGACGATGCCGAACAGTTCGAGTCCGCCTTGCGCTTGCGCGACAACGACACCCCGGAACGCGAACTCATGCGCCAGGAAATGGAACAAACCGTGATGCGTGCGGTCGAAGCTTTGCCCGAAGAGCTGCGGGCCGCGATCACCCTCCGCGAAGTGGACGGTTTGAGTTACGAGGAGATCGCGGAACGGATGGCGTGCCCGATCGGCACCGTGCGTTCGCGCATCTTCCG
>JAGNNB010000079.1 GCA_017990865.1 Lysobacteraceae bacterium | reverse complement strand
GTGCGCGTCGCGCAGGGCGGTGAGCAGCAACGTCTTGGATCCGGTCGTCGTCCACACATGAGACGCGAGCACCGGTTGCCATGTGGGTGGAGCGGCGGGTCCGTTGTGATTGGTGGTGACGCCATCGCCCCAATTCATGGTGTAGTCGACGTTGTCGCCGTACGGCCAACAGGGCCGCATTCGAATCTTGTAGCTCGCGGCGACATTCGCTCCGATCGACGACGGCCCGTCGATCATCGGCGTCAGCGCGCTCGAACCGATCAGATCCCAGAAGCCGATATACCACTGCGGCGATTTCCACAGCGTTTTCTTCCACGCATTGGTGAAGAACGTATCGGCCCGTGCCGTGATGGCGATCTGCCAATCCAGGCCGAAGGTGAGCGCGCTGACGGTCTCGTAGTTGCCGTTTTGATCGGCGTCGCCGCAGGTGTTGCCGTAGTAGCCCCAAAGATCGCCGTGCAAGTAGCCTCTCGCGCCGACTTGCGCGTAGGCCACCGCTTCGGCGTACAGGAACGCGCGCACGCCCACATCGGCGTACAACGACGGTCGGATTCGGCCGGATATGCTTGCGCCGACGGGGTTGGAAATATTCTGGAAACTGCTTTGCAGATTGTTGTAACCGGTGCAGTCGTCGGGCGTGCAGAGGTAATCGAAACTGCCGGTGATGCTGTTTCCCCCCCGGTACTGCAGTTGCCCGCTCACGCTGGCCTGAATTTCGATGCCGATCGCGATCGGTAGGCTGAAGCCGATGTAGACGGGGATCGGGCCGGCCATGAAGAACACGCCGCCCAAAGAGGGATTGGCGATTTCGTACTCGATCGGGTTGGGATTGGCGTAGTTGATCGTTCCGGTCAGCGTGATGGTGTCCTGCAGCGTGAGGCTTCCGACGGCGCGCGCATGCTGGAACCGCACGCCGTACGGCACGCAGACCCAGAAGATCTTCGTGCGTTTGACGCGCAATTTCACTTCGCCGTTGGCATCCAGGTTGCCGGCGCCCTCGACTTTCAACGTTCCGCTGAACCCGTTGCCCAGGTTTTCCGTGCGGGAGAAATTCGGCGTGTATTGCAGGCGTTTGCTTTTGGTGATGTGGCTGTCGCTGCATGAACCGAATGGCCCTCTCGCCCGGATCGGGTCGCCGTAGGGCAGAGGTTGGGGATCGGTGTCCTGATTGGCGTACGCGATCAGCGCATCCGTGGGCTGGCCGATCGCGAGCGATCGCTCGATCTCATCGACGATCGGTGCGCTCAGCGCGAACACCACTGTCTCGCCGGTTTGCGCGAGCGCGAGCTCCTCGATCAATTGGTCGCGAACCGGTTCCGGGATCGGCGCGAGCGCGACGCCCCGCTCGCCCACGATTTGGTAAATCTCGCTGTGGACGTCTCGTCCGAACTCGTCGACAGCGTCGATCGGTATACGACTCCAACCGCCTCCCGAACCTTCCGGTATCGCGGTGGGCGCGCCTATGCCCGCTTTGGGCGATTGGGCGTGCGAGGGGAAAACGAAAGTAATCGCGAGGGCGAATGCGCAGATGCCGCGCAGCAACGCGCTTCGCCTGCGATCCGGCTCTGTAGTTCCGGAAAAGTCCATGGCCATCAGCTCCTTGTGCGAGAGCGGCCGCAACGATGCGACGGCCGCTCGATCCTGGTCGAACCGCCCGGCGATCCGAGCGGCCGCTTCATGCTAGAGAGGCGTCTATGACGAAAATGAGCCCAGATTCACTCTTTGAGTATTCAGGAAGATGACTGCGACCCGCTGCGACGAAAACGCCCCGGGCACGCTCCGCGACGCGCACGCTATGTGACACGATGCACAGCAATATCCGACCGTCAGCTCCCGCCCGGCAGGGATGCGTTCCGCACGCTCGCGGTGGCGGCGAGGATCGCCTGGAAATCCGGCGACAACGGCGTCGGCAGAATCGATTGCGCGGTCGGGATCGTCAGCGTTCCCGACATGATGACGAACATGCCGTCGAGGGCGAGGTCGGTGAATTTTCCGATCGTCAACGTCGCGCATTCGAAAGTCTGCCCCACCACGCGTCGGGCGCGACCGTCGGCTTCACCAACTGCGTCGATGTCGACCAGCAATAGCCGCTGAGCGCGAGATTGTCGCTCTCCGAAGGCCCGGTCATGCCACCGATGGTCGGCGCGGGCTGCATCGGCGTGGTCAACAGCGCAGCGGCGATGGCCGATTCCACCCGGCCGCTCGCGACGGCGTTGAACGGGCTCTCAACCAGACTTTCGAAGAGAGCGCGTCACGGTACGTCGTTGTGCGGATCAAAGACCTTCGTCACTCGCCGTTTCCCGCTTCGCTTCAAAAATCTTCGCTGACATCGATCCACAAGGGCGGCGTGCATTCGGGGAGCGGTTTGCCCGGCGGAAAGGTGTGGTGCTGTCCACCGGCGTGATGGTAGAGCCGTAGGGCGGGTGCCAACCCGCCTTTTTTGCGTCTCGCGCAATTCCAGCAGCAACGCTTCGTTCATGGCGGGTTGGAACCTGCCTTACGGGTTTTCGACCACAGCAAGATGTACTCCCATTCGATCGAACCCCAGCCGACCGAGATCGTCGCGTGTTGGGTCTTCGTGTCCTTAAAGACCAACTCGACACCGCGATCGAAACAGTAGGCCAGCGTGATGCTGGCATCGCCATCGCGCCTGACCTCAAGGACCGGCTCACGGCTGGAAAAGCTTTTCAATGGGGCGAGGATGCTCGGCGTGCATTCGGAATCGCACTGCCCCGACGCGACGTAGTCGTGAAGCTCGGCGAGATATGGTTTATCGAGTTTTTCAGCGCCGCGCACGGCGCGGCTGTTCCGACCGCATAACAGCTCATCGCAAGCGGAAAGATTGGTCGATAGCAGAAGGACGAATGCGCATGCGACCACGAATGGATCGAAGGATTTCATGTGGCGGCACCAAGATCGATTTCTTGGTGTGAGAGGGTATACCGGTCAGAGCGCTCTTGCACGGTTGCCCAATGCTTCGGAAGCAATCCGTCGCGCACATGGCGGTGAAACGACGAATGCGGCCAATCGATGACCCGCGAGACCTTTGCATGCTTGACAGGGTTGTTATGGATGTAGTCGATATGGTCACGAAGATCGCGCTCATCACGGATCGTATGCTCCCAAAAGCGCGCCTGCCATGGTGAATCGGTTGTTTGCCCGCAGCGGACATGCCGTGTGAACCCTTTCTTGATGTCTTGAATCAGGCGCGAATAGTCATCGCGTCCGTCTTTCATCGTGACCACCGCATGCAAATGATCAGGCATGATCACGAATGCGACGATTCGATGAGGTACTCGCCGCCGCGCGCGGCGCCATGCCGCGAATAAAGCATCGACGCGCCGAATCAACAGATCAGAGCGGCGGTTGCGCAGCGTCACCGTGAAGAAATAGGTGCCATCCTGCGTTCGATTGCGACGATAGTTGACCATGCCGGCAACATAACCAATCAGCTACCCATCCCACATCGGACAATTCCGATTCTCCCGTCAGAATTCCCCGACAAACCCGGAACGTAGCCCGGGTAAGCGCGCTGCGCGCACCCGGGAGAACGCAAGCGGTAGAGATTGAGCCACGGTTAAAGATCAAAGGGCCGGATGTGGTCGGTGGCCATACAAAGAACCCCGGGTGCGGCCTATGGCCTTACCCAAAGCCCCGGGTGCGCGCTACGCGCTTACCCGGGCTACTTGTTGGTGAGTAAGTCGTTTCCATACCAATAAAAGTTTGTAGAAGAAAGGAAGCGATCGTTTCCGAATTGGTTGTGTCTGCTCCACAGAATTACGGCGTCGCAATAAAGGCGCCGGGCAGACATGGACCGTAATTTTGAGATTCCTTTCCAAATGGGGGCGATGTATCGCCGAAAAGCGGAGATACATCCTGTCCTTGGTGGGCAGCAGCAGGGTGGCATTTCGACGCCAGTGGATCGCCCGATTGTCATTCTATTCACCGGGGATGGCGGAGAGGCTCATGGCTACAGTGATTTTTGGGAGAACGAAGAGTGCTTTCACTACTTTGGTGAAGGGCAACGCGGTGACATGACTATGACAGGCGGAAACCGCGCCATCTTGAATCACATCGCAGACGGTAGGCGACTGTTGCTGTTTCAAATGACAGGGAAGAGCAAGCCTTGTCGCTACAGAGGAGAGTTTCAACTGATTTCTTGGTATGAGCGTCCGGATACACCCGCAACGGAGGGTCCGAATCGCAAGGCGATCGTTTTTAAGCTCAAGCCACTGCATGAGTTAGCCGACACCCTCGGTCAGCATGTTTCTGAGAGAACGCCGCAGGAGGTCGCATTAGGCAACACAGTTGCAACCCGACTAATCGATGTGCGTCGCTCGCAAGATTTATTCCGTAAGCGGCTTCTTGGTGTAGAGAAAAAGTGCAGGTTGACTGGAATTCAAGACGCGCGCTTTTTGCGCGCCAGCCATATTAAGCCTTGGGCTGCATGTGCGACTGGAGATGAGCGCGTCGATGGCCACAATGGGCTGCTGCTGGCTCCACACGCTGATCTTCTCTTCGACCGGGGTTGGATTGGGTTTGAAGATCGCGGTGGGTTGATCGTGTCGTCGGATTTTCCCGCTGATGTCACTCGTGCAATGGGTTTCGATTTGAAACCTGGTCGGAACTGCGGAAGTTTTAGTCAGCGACAAGCGGTCTATCTGGCGTATCACCGTGATCATGTCTTCGGAAAGAAGTACGCCAAGTTGAATGACCCCGTCCAAGACCTGTTTGCAGAAGTGTCGGTCATCCGCGATTGACCCGTAGCCCGGGTAAGCGCGAAGCGCGCACCCGGGAAACGTAAGCGATGAAGTTTCGATGAAGTTTCGATGATGGTGAGAGATCAAAACCCCGCGTGTGGCCCGTGGCCTTACCCGATCTGCGGCCCTAGCAGTCATTGCTCAGAATCCAAAGAGCCCCTCACCCCAACCCTCTCCCCGCAATGCGGGGAGAGGGAGCAAAACGCAGCACTTAGGTCGAAGGATCAAACCCCCACCGGATTCCCCTTCTCCACATCGATCTTGTAAAGCTTGATCGCGCGGGAGACATCCTTCCCCGTCATCTTCCCTTCCTTCGCCAGCGCATCGATCGCGGCATGCGCGATGTAGTAGCGATCCACTTCGAAGTGACGACGTAGATTCGCGCGGGTATCGGAGCGGCCGAATCCATCGGTGCCCAGCACGGTGTAGCGCATCGGGACGAAGGCGCGGATCTGGTCGGCGAAGGCGCGGACGTAGTCGGTGGCGGCGATGGCGGGGCCTTGGCGGGCTTCCAGCAGTTCGGTCACATACGCTTTGCGCGGGGTCTTCGCTTCAGGATTCAGGCGGTTCCAGCGTTCGGCGTCGAAGCCGTCGCGGCGCAGTTCGGTGAAGCTGGGGCAGCTCCAGATGTCGGCGGTGACGCCGAAATCCTTGTCCAGCAGTTCGGCGGCGGCGATGGCTTCGCGCAGGATGGTGCCGCTGCCCAGCAGTTGCACGCGCAGTTCGCCCTTCTTCGGTTTGCCGGCGTCCTTCAGCAGATACATGCCCTTGATGATGCCCTCGGCCGCGCCTTCGGGCATGTCCGGGTGGGCGTAGTTTTCGTTCATCAGGGTGAGGTAGTAGTACTCGTCGTGTTGCTCCTGCAGCATGCGCTGCATGCCGTGCTGCAGGATCACGGCGACTTCGAAGCCGAAGGTCGGATCGTACGCGCGGCAGTTGGGAATGGCGCCGGCCAGCAGATGCGAGTGGCCGTCTTCATGCTGCAGGCCTTCGCCGTTGAGCGTGGTGCGGCCGGCGGTGGCGCCCAGCAGGAAGCCGCGCGCGCGCATGTCGGCGGCTTGCCATGCGCTGTCGCCGATGCGCTGGAAGCCGAACATCGAATAGAAGATGTAAAACGGCAGCATCGGCAAATCATTGGTGCTGTAGCTGGTGGCCGCGGCCATCCACGACGAGAACGCGCCGCATTCGGTGATGCCTTCTTCCAGCACCTGGCCGGCGGCGTCTTCGCGGTAGTACATCAATTGATCGCGATCGACGGGTTTGTATTTCTGGCCCTGCGGCGCGTAGATGCCGAGTTGGCGGAACAGGCCTTCCATACCGAAGGTGCGGGCTTCGTCGGCGACGATCGGCACGCAGCGCGGGCCGACGGCCTTGTCGCGCAGAATCACGTTCAGCGCTTGCACGAAGGCCATGGTGGTGCTGATTTCGCGGTCGCCGCTGGATTTGAGCAGGCGGTCGAACACCTCCATCTTCGGTGCTTCCAGCGTTTGCGTGCTCTTGCGGCGGCGCTGCGGCAGGAAGCCGCCGAGCGCGCGACGACGTTCCAGCATGTACTCGACTTCCGGCGATTTTTCGCCGGGGTGGAAGAACGGCACGGCGCCGTCCTTGAATTGTTCGTCGGGAATGGCGATCTTGAAGCGGTCGCGGAATGCGCGCACGGCTTCGTCGTCGAGTTTCTTGGTTTGGTGCGTGGGGTTGAGCGATTCGCCCGCGCCGCCCATGCCGTAGCCCTTCACCGTTTTGGCGAGGATCACGGTGGGCATGCCGGCGGTTTTCATCGCGTTGTCGTACGCGGCATAGACCTTGTGCGGGTCGTGGCCGCCGCGATTGAGGCGCCAGATGTCGTCGTCGCTCATGTTGGCGACCATCGCGGCGGTTTCGGGATATTTGCCGAAGAAATGCTCGCGCGTGTAAGCGCCGCCGAAGGCTTTGTAGTTCTGGTATTCGCCGTCGACGGTTTCCATCATCAGCCGCTTGAGCTGGCCGGTGTTGTCTTTGGCCAGCAGCGGATCCCAATAGCTGCCCCACACGGTTTTGACCACGTTCCAACCGGCGCCACGGAACTGGCCTTCGAGTTCCTGGATGATCTTGCCGTTGCCGCGCACCGGGCCGTCGAGGCGCTGCAGGTTGCAGTTGATGACGAAGACGAGGTTGTCCAGGCCTTCGCGACCGGCCACCGAAATGGCGCCGAGGCTCTCGGGTTCGTCGCATTCGCCGTCGCCGAGGAAGGCCCAGACCTTGCGGTCGGATTTCGGCATCAGGCCGCGGCCTTCGAGGTACTTCCAGTTGCGGGCTTGGTAGATCGCGCCGATCGGACCCAGGCCCATCGACACGGTGGGGAATTGCCAGAAATCCGGCATCAGCCACGGATGCGGGTAGCTGCTGATGCCGCGGCCGTCGACTTCCATGCGGAAGTGGTCGAGTTGGGATTCGGTGAAGCGACCTTCGAGGAAGGCGCGGGCGTACACGCCGGGCGAGCTGTGGCCTTGGATGCAGACCAGATCGCCCGGGTGATCGGCGCTGGGCGCGCGCCAGAAATGGTTGAAACCCACGTCGTAGAGCGTGGCCGAGGAGGCGAAGCTGGCGATATGGCCGCCGAGATCGCCGGGCTTGCGGTTGGCGCGGACCACCATGGCCATCGCGTTCCAGCGAATGATCGAGCGGATCCGCCATTCCATGTGCTGGTCGCCGCTCATGCGCGGCTCCAGATGCGAGGGAATGGTGTTGATGTATTCGGTGGTGGGCGCGAACGGCAGATGCGCGCCGGCGCGGCGGGTCAGTTCGACCATGCCCTCGAGCAACTGGTGCGCCCGGCCGGGGCCGTCGGCGTCGATGACGGCCTTGAGCGATTCGACCCACTCGCGGGTTTCGGTGGGATCGGGGTCGTTCTGCAGCAGATCGTTCAACCAACTCATGCCTAGGGCTCCGCGCGGCCGCGCCGCGTGTGGGTCGGGCCGGTCGGCCCGAACGTGGGTTCCAGATTAGAGTCAGGATTCTAGCAGGGGGTTTTCGGCCCCAGACCCCGTGCGGGCGGGTATGGGCGGGAAGGCGGGGAGAATTCGATTTCGGGGGGCTGAGAGGGGCGAGGGCTCAAGCTTTGTGGGAGGCCCGGCAGGGCCGATTGCTACCCGCCATCATCAAAGAAAGAGGCCTGTTGTGGGAGGCCCGGCAGGGCCGACTACTACCCGCCACCATGAAAGAAAGAGGCCTGCTGTGGGAGGCCCGGCAGGGCCGATTACTACCCGCCACCATGAAAGGAAGAGGTCTGTTGTGGGAGGCCCGGCAGGGCCGATTACTACCCGCCACCATGAAAGGAAGAGGTCTGTTGTGGGAGGCCCGGCAGGGCCGATTGCTACCCGCCACCATGAAAGAGAGAGGCCTGTTGTGGGAGGCCCGGCAGGGCCGATTGCTACCCGCCACCATGAAAGAGAGAGGCCTGTTGTGGGAGGCCCGGCAGGGCCGATTGCTACCCACCATCATCAAAGAAAGAGGTTTGTTGTGGGATGTCAGGAAAGGCCGATAAAAAGAAGAGGCACTCGCCGACAACAGATTCGGAAAAATCCGATCGAATCGGCATTCGAGGGTGCCGACACTATCGGCATGAACGAACGATTCCCCGACAACGGCTATCGCCGACTGCGCAAAGGCCGATGGTCGATTCCGCGGCAAACCTATCTGATTACGACGATTTGCCATGAGCGACGGCCGTTGTTCGCGGATACCCTCTGCGCTGCCGCGACGACGCATGCATTACGCGAGCCGAGGCTCTGGCGCGACTCGAAAGCGCTGTGCTGGGTGTTGATGCCGGATCATTTGCATCTGGTGCTGACACTGGGCGAAAGCGAATCGCTGATGCATGCGATGAACCGGATCAAATCGGTGACATCCCGAGCGGCGCGCGAAGCGGTGTCCGGCGCGCATCCGATCTGGATGCCTGGGTTTCATGACAGAGCGCTGCGGCGGGAAGAAGATGTGCCGACCACCGTTCGGTATGTGCTGGAAAATCCAGTGAGAGCAGGGTTGGTGCCATCGGCAGAGTTGTATCCGCATTTGGAATGCGGATGGGCCGGGGTGTTTTGAGATCGTCGCAGTGTTCGTCGGCCCTTCCGGGCCTCCCACAAAGCTCGGGCTTTTTCCTGGTGTTGTTGTGTGTTGATCGGCCCTTCTAGGTCTCCCACAAAGCATGGGTCCTTCCGGGCCTCCCACAAGGCTTCGGCCCTTCCGGGCCTCCCACAAAACTCAGGTTCTTTCATGGTGCTGTTGGGTGTCGATCGGCCCTTCCGGGCATCCCACAAGGCATCGGCCCTTCCGGGCCTCCCACAATCGCTTTGGTTTCGCGAGCCCCTCAATCCTCCCGCATCGCCTTTCGATTCGCGGCGTCGGTTTCGCGTTGTTGCTTGCGGATTTGCGCTTCGACGGCGGCGATGGCGGTCATGTTGACGACGCGGCGCGGGGTGGAGGCGGGGGTGAGGATGTAGGCGGGTTGGTCCAGGCCCATCAGGATCGGGCCGATGGCGACGCCGTCGGTCATCACGCGCACCATGTTGTAGGTGATGTTGGCGGCGTCGAGGTTCGGCATCACGAACAGGTTGGGGCGGCCGTTGAGGGTGGTGTTGGGGAACATGCGTCGGCGCAGGCCTTCGTCCCAGGCGGTGTCGGCCATCATTTCGCCGTCGATTTCGAGCTTCGGCACGCGCTTGCGGATCAGTTCGTAAGCCTTGCGCATCTTCGCGGCGCTGGGGTTTTCGTGGCTGCCGTAATTCGAATGCGACAGCAGCGCGACTTTCGGTTCGATGCCGAACAATTTCAGGCGGTACGAGGCTTGCAGCGTGGCTTCGGCGATTTGCTCGGCGCTCGGGTCCACTTGCACGTGGGTATCGAGGAAGAACCACACGCCGTGGTCGTTGATCACGCCGGTCATCGCCGAGGTGCCGCTGACGCCGCGGTCGAAGTCGAAGATGCTGCGCAGGTAGCCGAGTTTCTTGTGGAACCGGCCGACGAGGCCGCAGATCATCGCGTCGGCTTCGCCCCGCTCCACCATCAGCGCGGCGATCAGCGTGGTGCGCGAGCGCAGCAGATTCTTCGCCGCCGCGGGGGTGACGCCGCGACGTTCGGTGAGGTGGTGATATTGCTGCCAGTAATCGTTGAAGCGCGGGT
>JAGNNB010000078.1 GCA_017990865.1 Lysobacteraceae bacterium | reverse complement strand
CAAAAAGCCTTCGTCTGTGAGTGGTTTGCGGATCGCATCAGCGCGAACGAAATCGCGGGTCATCTTGGCTTCGTTGCGTTCGTCGACCAGAGCTTGAACGCTCGCATCGTCGTCGCCGGATGCGCCGCGCGCGAACCAGGCTTCGTGCGATTGCTGCAGCAGACCGAGGACGAGGCCGGCGCCGAGGAGTTCGGACTTGAGTCGACGGCGTTCGTCCGCGCCCACGGCTTTGCGTGCTTCGCCCGCGATGCGGGCGAGTTCGGCCAGCGCCTGAGGCGTGTTGAGGTCGTCGTTCAATGTCGCCTCGATACTCGCGGAAATTTCCGCGGTCGCTTCGACATCCGCCAAATCCCGCAACGTGCCATACAACCGATCCAACGTCCGAACCGACTGCTCGATCAGCGCGCTGGACCATTCCAGCGGTTTGCGATAGTGCGCGGCCAGCAACGCATATCGCAGGGCTTCTGGCGGATGCTCGCGTACGAGGTCGTGCACGCGACGGATATTGCCGAGCGACTTCGACATTTTTTCGGCCTGATTCTCCTCGTTGAGGATCGTCAACATGCCGTTATGCATCCACCAGCGCGCGAAGGTTTTGTGCGTGCCGTCGGCGTGCTTGTGCGTGCATTCGCTCTGCGCCACTTCGTTTTCGTGGTGCGGGAACTGCAGGTCCACGCCGCCGGCGTGGATGTCGATGGTCTCGCCCAGATGCGCTTCGGCCATCGCCGAGCATTCGATATGCCAACCGGGACGGCCGCGGCCCCAGGGCGAATCCCAGCCGGGCAGGTCGTCGGTGGACGGCTTCCACAGCACGAAATCGCCGGGGTTGCGTTTGTACGGCGCCACTTCGACGCGCGCGCCGGCCAGCATGTCTTCGGTGTCGCGTCGCGAGAGCTTGCCGTAGTCGGAAAAGCTATCGACCGCGAACAAGGCGTGGCCTTCGGCGGCGTAGGCGTGACCGTTGTCGATCAAGCGCTGGATCATCGCGATCATCTGCGGGATGTGCGCGGTGGCGGCCGGTTCGATATCCGGCGCGAAATCACCGCTCACGCCGAGCATCGCCATGTCGTCGCGATACGCGGCGGCGTACTTGTCGGTGATGGTGGAGATCGGCACACCCAGTTCTTTCGCCGCGGCGTTGATCTTGTCGTCCACGTCGGTGATGTTGCGGGCGTAGCGCAGCTTGCCGTAGCGGCGGCGGAGCAGGGCGGCGAGCACGCCGAACACCACCGGGCCGCGCGCGTTGCCGATATGCACATAGTTGTAGACCGTCGGGCCGCAGACGTACATCGTCGGGCCGGCGGCGGGGTCGAGCGGTTCGAAGGCCTCGACCCGGCGGGTCAGGCTGTTGTAGAGATGCAGGCTCATGGGGGCATCACGCAGGGGACCGTGGGATTCTAGCGGCCCCGGCCGAGCCTGTGTCCAATCGCGCACCTCAAGGCGTACGTCGAAGCGGGCGCATGGTTCCTCATGCAGGTCCGCCTCGCGCGGATGGGGACGCCGACGAGTTGGGGCATTAGAATCACGACAGGCGGGATTCATCCGCCCCGATCCGACTGCCCTACACTCCCGACGATGAATCCATTCCTCGACTCGGCCCCTCCGCAGGCCGTGCCCCGCCGCTTTTTGCCATCGCTGGCCGCGCCTCGCTGTTGGATCACGGTGGTCGCGGCATCGTTCGGTTGCTGCGTGGCCTGCATTTCCGTCGGGTCTGCCCACGCGGAAGCCGTGGTACCGCAGGAGCCGCACGTCCGCACCGAATACGCGCAAGTGCTGACGGTCGAGCCGGTCTATCAAACCCTCCGCGCCTTCGCGACCGAACAGCGCTGCGATCCGCCCCCGCGCGCCGGTGCGGGTACCCCGCGACCCGTGAAGTGCCGCAACGTGCGGGTCCCCAAAGAATTCCGCCGGGTCATCGCGTATGAAGTCGATTACATCCATCGTGGCGTCAAATACCGTTCGCGAATGCCGTTCGACCCCGGTAAACGCTTGTTGGTCAAGGTGTCGGTGATGCCGATCCTGGAGCCTGAGCCTCAGCGCTGAGCCCCGCGCGAGCCCGGCGCAGAGGCCAGAACGCTTGCGCCACCGCGGTGCGCATGCGAGCATTCCATCTCTATGAAGACCGCGCAGCCCCTGTCGATGTCCAGCGCCCGGATGGCCTCCGGCATGACTTCGCGCGCGCGCCGACCGGAACCCCACCGTTACGCTGGGTGATCCGGTTCGTCGTCTTCTCGTCGCGACACAGAATCCAAGATCAGGCCCGGCTCACCGCCGGGCCTTTTCGTTATGCCGCCTTCGACAGCACGCCCTCTACAGCATGCCCTCGACCACCCTTCTCCAGACATCACACCCGAGCACGCCGATGAAGCACTTTTTGAATACCCAGGATTGGACCCGCGCCGAACTCGACGCGACGCTCGCCGAAGCGGGACGCTTCAAGCGCGAAAAACTCGGCGATCAGCTCAAGGGCAAATCGATCGCGCTGGTGTTCTTCAACCCTTCGATGCGCACCCGCACCAGTTTCGAGCTGGGCGCGTTCCAACTCGGCGGACATGCCGTGGTGTTGGCGCCGGGCAAGGACGCATGGCCGATCGAATTCGATCTCGGTACCGTGATGGACGGCGACACCGAGGAGCACATCGCCGAGGTGGCGCAGGTATTGAGCCGCTATGTCGATCTGATCGGCGTGCGTGCCTTCCCGAAATTCGTCGATTGGGCGAACGATCGCGAAGACAAGGTGCTGAAGGGCTTCGCGAAGTACGCGACCGCGCCGGTGATCAACATGGAAACGATCACGCACCCGTGCCAGGAATTGGCGCACGCCTTGGCGCTGCAAGAACATTTCGGCACCGCCGATCTGCGCGGCAAGAAATACGTACTGACCTGGACCTACCATCCGAAAGCATTGAATACCGCCGTGGCGAACTCCGCGCTGACCATCGCTACACGCATGGGCATGGATGTGACGTTGCTGTGCCCGACGCCCGAATACGCGCTCGACGAGCGCTACATGGGCTGGGCTGCGCAGAACGTCACCGAAAACGGCGGCTCGCTCACCGTCAGTCACGACATCGACAGCGCTTATTCGGGCGCGGATGTCGTGTACGCGAAGAGTTGGGGTGCGCTGCCGTATTTCGGCAATTGGGAACCCGAAAAACCCATTCGCGACCAGTACAAACATTTCATCGTCGACGAGCGGAAAATGGCGCTCACGAACAACGGCGTGTTCTCGCATTGCCTGCCGCTGCGCCGGAACATTAAGGCCACCGACGCGGTGATGGACGCGCCGTACTGCATCGCCGTGAACGAAGCCGAAAATCGCCTGCATGTGCAGAAAGCGGTGATGGCTGCGCTCGCGAATCAGTAACGCTTTTCTCCTTCCCCCGCATGCGGAGGAAGGCCGGGATGGGGGCGACGCCATCCCGATGCCCCCACCCCAACCCTCCCCCGCACGCGGGGGAGGGGGCAAACCACGAGAGATATCCATGACCAGTCAAGACATCGTCCTCGCCTTCTCCGGCGGCCTCGACACCAGTTTCTGCGTGCCGTATCTGAAAGAGCGCGGCTGGAACGTGCATACCGTGTTCGCCGATACCGGCGGCGTGGATGCCGAAGAGCGCGCCTACATCGAAGCGCGCGCGCAGGAACTGGGTGTCGCCTCGCATCTCACCATCGATGGCGGCCCTGCGCTGTGGGACGGCTTCGTCAAACCGTTCGTGTGGGCGGGCGAGGCGTATCAGGGACAGTATCCGCTGCTGGTATCGGATCGCTATTTGATCGTCGATGCGTCGCTGGCGCGCGCGCAGGCGTTGGGCACCAACGCGATCGCGCACGGCTGCACCGGCATGGGCAACGATCAAGTGCGTTTCGACCTCGCGGTGAAAGCCAGCGGCGATTACCGCATCGTCGCGCCGATCCGCGAAATCCAGAAAGAACATACCCAGACCCGCGCTTACGAACAGGCGTATCTGGAAGAGCGCGGCTTCGGCGTGCGCGCCAAGCAGAAGGCGTACACCATCAACGAGAATCTGCTCGGTTTGACGATGTCCGGCGGCGAGATCGATCGCTGGGAAGCGCCCGGCGAAGGCGCGCGAGGCTGGTGCGCACCGCGCAGCGAATGGCCGGAGTCGCCCCTGCAGGTGACCTTGCGCTTCGTCGAAGGCGAAGCGGTCGCGCTCGACGGCCACGTCATGCTCGGCGCGCAGATCCTCGCCAAACTCAACGCGCTGTTCGCGCCCTACGGTGTCGGTCGCGGCATGTACACCGGCGACACCACCATCGGCTTGAAGGGCCGCATCGTCTACGAAGCGCCGGGCTTGACCGCGTTGCTCGCCGCGCATCGCGCGCTGGAAGAAGCGGTGCTGACCAAACAGCAAAACCGCTTCAAACCCGAGGTCGCGCGCAAATGGGTGGAGTTGGTGTATGAAGGGTTCTGGCACGATCCGTTGAAAACCGACCTCGAAGCCTTCCTCGCCTCGTCGCAGCGCAAGGTCAACGGCGAAGTGGTGTTGGAAACCCGCGGCAGCCGCGTCGATGCGGTGGCCGTGCGCTCGCCGCACATCCTCAACGCCAAGGGCGCGACCTACGCGCAATCGGCGGACTGGGGCGTGGAAGAGGCCGAGGGCTTCATCAAACTGTTCGGTATGAGCAGCACCCTGTGGGCCGAAGTGAACGGCGGAACGCCTAGCCCGTAGAGCGGAGCGCAGCTCCGCTGATCCCTCTCCGCTAACGCCTCTACAGAACAGATCGATATCCCTTCATGCTCGACGACATCCTCAAGCATCTCGAAGCGCTCGTCTCCTTCGATACCCGCAACCCGCCGCGCGATATCGCGCCGACGGGCGGCATCTTCGATTATCTGCGTGCGCAGTTGCCCGGTTTCGATTGCGTCGTGACCGATCACGGCGCCGGCGCGGTCTCGTTGCTGGCGGTGCGCGGTACGCCGACGCGCGTGTTCAATGTGCATCTGGATACCGTGCCCTCATCGGATGCCTGGAGCGCCGATCCGCTGACGCTGCGCGTAGCCGACGGCACAGCGGTCGGTCTGGGCGCTTGCGATATCAAAGGCGCGGCGGCGGGTCTGCTGGTCGCCGCCGCGCGCACCACGGGCGATGCGGCGTTTTTGTTCACCACCGATGAAGAAGCCAACGACGCTCGCTGCATCGCTGCGTTTCTAGCCTCGCATCATGGCTTTCGCGAAGCGATCGTCGCCGAGCCCACGCAATGCGAAGCTGTGCTCGCGCATCGCGGCATCGCCTCGGTGCTGATGCGCTTTCGCGGGCAAGCGGGCCATGCCTCGGGCGCGAACGCGCTGCAGGCCAATGCGTTGCATCATGCGATGCGTTGGGGCGCACGCGCGCTCGATCTGGTCGAGGCGGAATCGCACAGTCGTTTCGGCGGATTGACCGGGCTGCGGTTCAATATCGGTCGCGTCGAGGGCGGCATCAAGGCGAACGTGATCGCGCCCAGCGCCGAAGTGCGCTTCGGGTTTCGCCCGCTGCCTTCGCACGATATCGACACGCTGCACGCGCAGTTCCGCGCCTGCGCCGCAGACGATGCGCTGGCCCATTACGAAGAAACCTTCCGCGGTCCGTCGCTGCCGACAGGCGACGTTGCGGGCGCCGAGAATCGTCGCCTTGGCGCGCGCGATCTCGCCGACGAACTCGGCTTGCCGATCGGCAATGCGGTCGATTTCTGGACCGAAGCGTCGTTGTTCTCCGCCGCCGGTCTCACCGCTTTCGTGTACGGCCCGGGCGATATCGCACAGGCGCACACCGCCGACGAATGGGTCGCGCTCGATCAACTCGAACGCTACGCCGCGTCCATCGTTCGTATCCTCGACGGAACACCATCGCAATGACCCCCGTTTTCAACCAGCGCGGTTTCGATCACAAAGTCCACGATCCGCAAACGCGGCAGACCATCGTGCGCCTGCTGTCCGGCATGACCGGCGCGAAAGAAATTTCGCAATACCTCAAGCGCTTCTCGCAGCTCGACGCCGCGCGATTCGCGGTGGTGAAAGTCGGCGGCGCGGTGCTGCGCGACGATCTGGATGCGCTGACCTCATCGCTCGCTTTCCTGCAGGACGTGGGACTGACGCCCATCGTCATCCACGGCGCCGGGCCGCAGCTCGACGAGGAGTTGTCCGCCGCGGGCATCGTCAAGCGGACGGTCGACGGCTTGCGCGTGACTTCGCCGGAAGCGCTCGCCATCGTGCGCCGCGTGTTCCATGCGCAGAATCTGAAGCTGGTCGAGGCGCTGCAGGCGCAGGACGCGCGCGCGACCTCGATCGTGAGCGGCGTGTTCGAGGCCGAATATCTCGATCGCGAGGTCTACGGCTTGGTCGGCGAAGTGCGCGAAGTCGATCTCGCGCCGATTTACGCCAGTTTGCAAGCCGGTTCGATCCCGGTGATCGCCAGCCTCGGCGAAACCGCGGGCGGGCAGATCCTCAACGTCAATGCGGACTTTGCCGCGAACGAACTGGTGCAGAAACTGCAGCCGTACAAAATCGTGTTCCTTACCGGCACCGGGGGGTTGCTCGACGGCGAAGGCAAGGTGATCGACTCGATCAATCTCTCGACCGAATACGATGCGCTGATGGCGCAGCCGTGGATCAACGGCGGCATGCGGGTGAAGATCGAGCAGATCAAGTCGCTGCTGGATGCGCTGCCGCTGTCCTCATCGGTATCGATCACCCGCCCGGACGAATTGGCGAAGGAATTGTTCACGCACAAAGGTTCCGGAACGCTGGTACGGCGCGGCGAGCGCGTGCTGCAGGCGACCTCGTGGGACGCGCTCGACCAACCGCGTTTGCGTGAGCTCATCGAATCGGCGTTCGGTCGCAAACTGGTGCCGGATTACTTCGAGCGCACTCGGCTGCATCACGCCTACGTGAGCGAGAATTATCGCGCTGCGGTCATCCTGACCGAAGAAGGCGGCGTGCCATATCTCGATAAATTCGCGGTCCTGGACGATGCGCAGGGCGAAGGCCTCGGTCGCGCGGTATGGCAGTTGATGCGCGATGCGCAGCCGCGGCTGTTCTGGCGCTCGCGCCGAGGCAACCCGATCAACAGCTTCTACGACGCCGAGGCCGACGGCAGCGTCAAGCAATCGTATTGGCGCGCGTACTGGTACGGTTTGGGTGATGTGGACGGCGACGGCATCGCGACGATCCGCGCTTGCCTCGAACATTGCCGTCAGCGGCCGGCGACGTTGACGGATTGAACGATGACGATACACGAAGCGACCGCGAATTCGCTCATATCGGCATGGTCGCCGCCGACCTTGCGCGGTCGTCATGTGCGATTGGACGCGCTGTGCGCCGATCACGCGGATACGTTACGCAAGGCCGCAGCCGACGGCGAGTTGTGGACACTGCGCTACACCAGCGTGCCGGGTCCGCAGCCGGGCGAGGCCGAGGCCTACATCGACGCGGCGCTCGCGCAGCGCGATGCGGGCGTCGCGTGGCCGTTCGCAGTGCTCGATGCCGAGGGCGTCGTTGTCGGCAGTACGCGCTATTACGATATCGATCGCGGCGTGCCGCGGGTCAAGATCGGTTACACCTGGTACGCCTCGCGCGCGCAGCGAACTGCTTTGAATACCGAGGCGAAACTGTTGCTGCTCGCGCATGCGTTCGATGCGATGGGCTGCGAGTCGGTGACGTTCGAAACCAGTCACGAGAACCTGCGTTCGCAGGCCGCGATCGAACGCTTGGGCGCCAAGCGCGACGGCACGCTGCGCGCGCACATGCGCCATCGCGACGGTTCCCTGCGCGACACCGTCGTTTATTCGATTCTGCGCGCCGAATGGCCTGCGTTACGCGTACGCTTGGAAGAAAAGTTGGGAGGGCTCGCGACATGAGCGCGTCGAAGTTACGAGTCGGTATCGTGGGCGCGCGCGGGTATGTCGGCGCCGAATTGATTCGCTTGATCGCTGCACATCCGCATCTCGAATTGGCGTATGTGGGCTCGCGCGAGCTCGACGGTCAGCGACTCGATGCGCACATCGACAGCTATCGCGGCGATCTGCGCTATACATCGCCGTCGAACGAGGCCTTGCCGACGCTCGGCGCGGACGCGGTGGTGCTGGCCTTGCCGAACGGAAAAGCCGCGGCCTGCGTCGCCGCGTTCGATGCCGCATTTGATGACACAGCCGTCGATCCCGCGTACGCGCAGCCCGTGCTGATCGATCTCTCCGCCGATTATCGTTTCGATGACGGCTGGTATTACGGGCTGCCCGAACTCACGCGCGGCGCGTACCGTGGCCAGCGCCGCATCAGCAACCCTGGGTGTTATGCCACCGCAATGCAATTGGCGGTCGCGCCGATGCGCGGCGCGCTGCTCGGGCCGGCGCAGTGTTTTGGCGTGTCGGGATACTCCGGTGCGGGCACATCGCCGTCCGACAAGAACGATCCCGAAAAGCTGCGCGACAATCTGATGCCGTACGCCTTGACCGGCCATGTCCACGAGCGCGAAGTCACGCGTCATCTCGGGCATTCGGTCGAGTTCATGCCGCATGTCGCGTCGCATTTTCGCGGAATCACGATCACCGCGAATCTGCACCTGTCCGCGTCAACGACGCGCGAGGCCGTCCTCGCGCGTTACCGTGACGCCTACGCAGGCGAACCCCTGGTGCGCGTGCTCGACGACGCGCCTTGGGTGAGCCGCATCGCGGGCCGGCATCATGTCGAGATCGGCGGTTTCGCGCTGTCCGAGGACGGTAAGCGCTTGGTGGTGGTCGCGACCGAAGATAATTTGCTCAAGGGCGCGGCCACGCAGGCGTTGCAGAATCTGAATATCGCCTTCGGTTTGGACGAATTCGCCGGTATTCCATTCGAAGTGATGTGAACGGACGTTTCATTGTCTGGTTTGTGCGTTAACGCGTCAAAGATACGTTCGCCGCATTCGAAGAAAGCATACTTTCCGTTCGCTGCATGCTTATTCGAAGCGTAGTGTGCTTTTTTCCTCCCCTTGCGCGAAGCGCAGGGGGAGGTTGGGAGGGGGTCGTTTCGGCGTTAGAGCCCCCCTCCCCAACCCTCCCCTTCGCCTATGGCGAAAGGGAGGGAGAACCCCCGGCGTTAAGCGCGATAACGTGCGCGGTATAGCGGATACTTTCACGATTCATCGTTCACAGTTCACGGAATTCCCATGTCCGATCTGCTTTGGCAAAAACCCGGCGTGAAGGTCGACGATCGCATTCAACGCTTCCTCGCGGGCGAGGACGTGGTGCTCGATCGCGAATTCTTTTTGTTCGATATCGAGGCCAGTCGCGCGCATGCGCATGGGTTACTCCGCATCGGCATCCTCGCCGCCGACGAGCTCGCCGGAATCGATGTCGAATTGACGAGCCTCGCCGAAGATTTCCGCACCGGCGACTTCGTGCTCGACGAACGATTCGAAGATGGTCACTCGGCGATCGAAGCGCGACTGATCGAACGCCTGGGCGATGCCGGTCGCAAGATCCACACCGGACGCAGCCGCAACGATCAAATCCTCGTCGCGACGCGGCTGTGGTTGAAGGATCGCCTCGCACGATTGCATGCGCTGTGCGTCGAGTGCGCGCAGGTCGCGCTTGCGCGCGCGGAGGCCGAAGCGTCGCTGCCGTTGCCGGGCTATACCCATTTGCAGCGCGCGGTCGCGTCGTCGCTGGGGATGTGGTGGGCGGCCTGGGCCGAAGGGTTTATCGACGATGCGCAGCGCGCGCGCGACACGCTGACTTGGGTGGACGCCAATCCGCTCGGCAGCGCCGCGGGTTACGGCGTGAATCTGCCGCTCGATCGCGACCACGTCACGCAAGCGCTGGGGTTCGGACGTCTGCAAGTCTCGGCCGCTTACGCGCAGTTGTCGCGCGGCAAATTCGAGATGGCGGCGATCGACGCGCTGACGTCCGCACTGCTGGATTTGCGTCGACTCGCTTGGGATTTGAGTCTGTT